>JAQGNC010000508.1 GCA_028292065.1 Betaproteobacteria bacterium | reverse complement strand
GCGATCGCGAGTGTGAGCACCGCGCCGGCGGAGTCGCTCGCACCCGCCGCCGGTTCGTCGGCGCCGGCCTCGTTGCGCGCGGCCTCGCCAACGGCCGCGGAGCGTTTCGGTTCCACGCGCGCAACCTCGGTCGGTTGCGGCGTGTCCGCCGCCGCAGGCTCGGCGTGCTTCGGCGCCGAAGGTCGTACAGCGGCCGTGTCGGGAATCGTCTTCACGCGCGGCGGCGGAGTCGCGGTTGCCGTCGCGACCGCGAGCTTGTCGTCCGCGGACGCTGCGGGCTCGGGCGCGCGAATGGCGGCGATCTGCGGCGGCTCCCGGTACGCCCGCGCGCCCAGGGCGGTGACGAGGATGGCGGCGACTGCGAGGCCCGTGGCGATTCGCGGCTTCGCGATCACCCGATGCACCAGCGCGCAGATCTCGTGCATCATGCGCTCGGGCAGGTGCCCGGGCTCAGCGCTCGCGCGCCAGCCGTCGGTCGGGGTGTCGTCGACGCGCCGGTGCAGGGCCGGAATCGCGCCGACGGCGTAGACCTCGTGCTCGCGGATGTGCTTGTCGGTGCGCGAGCCTTCGTAGCTGAAGAGCTTGGAGGATTCGTCGGACAGCCGCGAGACGACCTCGTAGTAGGAGCGCGAGACGAGGACCTGCCCCGGTTTGGCGAAGCTCATCACCCGCTGCGCGACGTTGATGCCGTCGCCGATGATGTTGGGCTGGCCGTTGATGTCTTTGACGAGGCGAACCGGACCGAGGTTGATGCCCATGCGGGTCGAGAGCTCGATCTGCGCGGTATCGGCCTGGGCGGCGATGTCGTCGCGCAAACCGGTCGCGACGAATAGCGCGTCTTCGGGGTCGCCGATGAAGCTGATGGCGGCGCCGTCGCCGGTGTCGAGGATGATGCGATCGTTCACGGCGACGCCTCGCAGCGCGTCGGACAACAGCGCGTTGAAACGATCCTTCAGCTCGATCTGCTCGACAACCGGCTTGCGCGAATACTCGACGATGTCGATGAAAACGACGCTGCAGATCAGCGTTCGGTTCTGGAGGTCTGCCATTGGTGCTCGATCACCACGATCCCGTTCACACGCGGCACGACGCGCCGCGATGCAGTGAGGTTACGTGCAACGGCCCATGATACCAATGTAGCCCCCGCGCCGGGGCTCGTTCGGAGCCGGCTTTCGGGCCGACGTTCGCGCGCCGTGACTTCCCGCACGCCGCTGGCGGCGCGCCCCGCGCTGTTCGTAGCGCAGGCGCCTCGCCTGCAGGGTTCGTGTTGGGGATTCGCGCTGAAGCCTGCGTTGTTTCAGTTCGGCGCCGAGCGCGTGCAGGTCGAGAGCGACTTCGACTTCTTCAACTGCGCGAACATCGATTTTTCTTCTTTCGCGAGGTGCTTCACGTATTCGATGAGGACGGTGATGTGCGCCTGGGCGTGTCGGCGGTCGGCCCATCGAGGGCCGGAAAAGCGAAAGCCCGGGAGCGAGGCGTCGCGTCCCGGGCAGTTGACGATCAAAGCGGAAGGTTCGCCGCTTTACTTGCGCTGCTGGCCCTGCTGATTGCCCTGCTGGTCCTGTCCGCCTTGCTGGCCCTGCTGATTGCCTTGCTGGCCGCTCTGGCCGCGGTCCTGCTGCTGCTGACCCTGGCCGGACTGGTTACCCTGGTTGGACTGGTTGCCGGACTGGTTGCCTTGGTTGCCGCCCTGCTGGTTGCCCTGCTGTCCACCCTGCTGTTGCTGGCCTTTCTGGCCCTGCTGGTTCTGCTGGCCTTGCTGGCCCTGCTGGCCCTGCTGGTTCTGGCGGTCTTGCTGAGTCATAAAGTCCTCCGAATTACAGTTGCTGTCGGCCCGGTCGGACCGGCAACCAGCAGAGGGGCAAGAAGTGTGCCGCGCACATTGCAAGCTGTTGAATATTAATCGTTATATTAGGCATTTGCAGTTGCCGTACCCGACTTCTCCGCTCGACATCGTCCTAATTCGCGCGCGCGCCGGAGATCTCCACGGCTTTTGCCCACTTGCGCGCTTCGGTCTGCAGGTACGCGGAAAACTCCGCGGGGCTGTTCCCGACCGTTTCCAGCCCTTCCCGACCCAGGCGCTCACGCGTTTCGGCCGACTTGAGCGCTTTCAGCGTCGCGGCGTGCAGCTTGGCCGTGATCTCGCGAGGTGTGCCTTTCGGCGCGAAGAGCCCGAACCACGCGGTCACTTCGTAACCCGGCACTCCGCTCTCGGCGATCGTCGGCAGCTCAGGCGCCGCCGCGCTGCGCTTCGCGCCCGAGGACGCGAGCGCGTGCACTTTGCCTGAGCGGATCTGCGGCATCGCCGCGACGATGTTCGCGAACATCGCCTGCACCTGGCCGCCGATGACCTCGGTCATCGCAGGGCCCGATCCCTTGTAAGGCACGTGCACCAGATCGACGCCGGCGGCCGCCTTGAACAGCTCGCCGGCGAGGTGCGTCACGTTCCCGTTGCCGGCCGAGGCGTAGTGCAGCGTGCCCGGCTTCGCTTTCGCGAGCTGGATGAACTGCGCAACGGTCTTCGCCGGCACCGAAAGATTGACGATCAGCACGAACTGTCCCGACCCGACGAGCGATATGGGCGCGAATTCGCCGAGCAGATCGCGCGAGAGATTCTTGTAGAGGATCGCGTTGATGACCTGGCTGGGCGTGCACATGATGAGCGTGTAGCCGTTGGGGACCGACTTCGCCGCGATGTCCGCGCCGATGTTGCCGCCCGCGCCCGCGCGGTTGTCGACGACGACCTGCTGCCCCATGTCCGCGCCCAGCGGCTGCGCGAGGATGCGCGCGACGATGTCGACGCCGCTGCCGGGCGACGACGGCGCGATCATTCGTATGGGTTTGGTCGGATAAGACTGCGCGGCCGCGAGGCCGGCTGCGCTCAAGAGCGAAAGCGCGACCAGACGCCGCGCGAAAACCGATGCCGATTTCATTGAATCCCGTGGCCCTGTGCTGTGTGGACCGGGGATGATACCCGCGGTGTCGCGGTCTTTGTAGCGCAGGCGCCCTCGCCTGCAGCCGCCGCTGTTTCGAACCGCTGCAGGCGGGGCGCGTGCGCTACCGGTTGCCGAAAGCCATCCGATGTGCCCGGCTAAGGCACCGCGCCTCGGCGCGCCGTGTTCTTCGCGCGGTAGAGGTGGCCGCCGCCGGTCGTGAGATAAAGGCTCTCCATGTCCGCATCGCCGAAAGCGACGCGCATCGGCACGTCCGCGGGTGCCGCGTGCTTCGCCACGAGCTCGCCTCCGGGCGAGAACACGTAGATCGTCGGTCCCGGGCCGCTCATCGAAGAGCCGCCGACCGCGATGACGCCGCCTTCTTTGTCGGTGCAGATGCCTTCGATGCCGCGATCGGACGAGCCGAGCTCGAGCAGCACGCGAGGCTTGCCGACACTGCCGTCGGCGTGCACCGGGTAGGCGCGAAGCTCGCGCGGGCCCGCACCGCGATCGGCGTCGCCTTCTGCGACATACAGCGTTTTCTCGTCGGTCGACAGCGCGAGCGCGCGCACCGCTTTGGTATCGGTGGTCACGCGCTTCAGGGTCCACGCGCCGTCAGCGCCGCGTTCCAGCCGCAGCACCGAAGCATGATCCGGGAACGGATAGATCGGCGGCCCGTACGGCGGCGTCTTGTTGAACGCATCGGCGATCCACACGCGCCCTTGTGCGTCGCATGCGAGGTCGGTCGGCTGGTTGTGATACTCACCGTCGAGCTGATCGCAGGTCTGCACCGTCGTGCCATCGGGCCTGAACTCGATCACGCGGCGCCCGCCTTCCTGCGCGCCATAAACCGAACCTGCCGGCCCGATGGCAATGCCGTTCGTGCGCCCGGTGTAGCGCCGGAACTCGGACACGCTCGAGGTCTGCGGGTCGTAGCGGTAGATGCGCTCCTGCTTCACCGCGCTGAAAAGCATGTGCGTACCGTCCCACGCAAGCCCGCCGGTACCGCCTTCGTAAGGCCCCGCGACTGCTTCGAACTTGAAGCCGATGTCATTCATGTTGTCTCTCCCCGCTCAGTGGAGGCTCGGCACGCCGGGCGTGTTCAGCCGCGTGCGCACCACCGAGCCGATCATCGTGATGTACAGCGACTTCCAGTCCTCGTCGCCGAAGCAGATGTTGGTCGAGTGGTGGCCCGGCGTCTTCAGGCGTCCGATCACGCTGCCGTCGGGCCGATGCGCCCACACCCCGCCGGGACCGGTGCAATAGACGTTGCCTTGCGTGTCGCACTTGAGCCCGTCGGGATTGCCCGGATCGGTGTTGGTGTACTGGTGGAACAGACGCCCCGGTCCCACGCTGCCGTCGGGTTTCACGTCGTACGCGCGGATGAGCTTCTCGCGGCTGCAGTTCACGTAGAGGATCTTCTCGTCGGGAGAGAAACACAGGCCGTTCGGGTAGACGAAATCGGTCGTGACGATTTGCATCTCGCTGCCGTCGGGCGACACGCGAAACACCGGCTGCACGTCGAGATACTTCTGCAGGTCGGCGCCCACCATCGCGACGTTGAGCAGGCCGCCCGGCGGATCGGTGAAATAGATCCAGCCGCTCTTCGAGTGCACGACGATGTCGTTCGGGCTGTTGAGCTTCCTGCCTTGCCACGCCTTCGCGAGCGTAGTCACCGAGCCGTCTTTCTCGATGCGGAAAACGGTGCGCCCGCTCCAGCCGCACACGACGAGCCGCCCTTCCCTGTCGAGCACCATGCCGTTCGCTTTCGCCGAAGGCTTCATGAGGCACTCGGGCGTCGCTCCGGGCTTTACGCGCCAGATCGCGTCGCCGACGATGTCGACGAAAGAGAGCCGCTGCTCGTGCCGGTCCCAGATCGGTCCTTCGCCGAAGATGATGTTCGGCGCGATCACGTCCACGTCGAAAGTGCTGCCGAGGATGCGCGCGGCGTCGGGCGCGGCGTGGTCGAGCTCGATGGTGACGGGCGAATTCGAGTGCATTTGTACGCTTCTCCTTAAAGCACAGCTTTAACGCGAAGGACGCAAAGGACGCGAAGGAAAAACGAACGACGTCATGGCTTCTATACGCGGCAGCCGCGGCATTTCCGTTCGATCGGTGCTTCTTTTGCGTCTTAGCGTCCTTGGTTCTTCCTTTGCGTCCCGCTTCCTGCTTTTCGCTTTGTTTCTTCCTGTCCCGCTTCCTGCTTTAGCTTTGTTTCTCTCGTCCCACTTCTCTCTCAGTGCCCGTCGGTCAGCCGGATCGCCATCGCGGCGATGTCGTCCGCCTGCGGCTCGCCGCCCGCGAAGTCGCGCACACTCGCGATCACTTCCGACACCACCGCGCGCGCGGGTGCGCCCACGAGCGGCGTCAGGACACCGGCCAGGCGCTTGTCGGTGAAGAAAGACTGTTCGGCATCCATCGCTTCGGTCACGCCGTCGGTGTAGACGAAAAGGCAGTCGCCGTCGTGCAGCTGCCGCGTGCCGGTTTCGTACGGATAGCTGCCGTCGATGCCGAGTGGGATGCCGTTGGGGCCGCCGAGCGGCGTCGCGCCCTGGGTCGCGCTGAGCACGTAAGGGCTGTTGTGGCCCGCGCTGCAGTAGGAGAGCCGGCGCGTGACCGGATCGAGGATACCGAAGAACACCGTCACGAACATGTCCTGGCGATTGTCGCCGCACACGTCCTCGTTGACGCGCTCGAGGATCTGCCCGGGCTCGACCGGGGTTCCGGCAGGCGCGCGAAACAGGGTCGCGACCAGCCTCATCATCGTCTTGATGCGCGCCATGAAAAGCGCGGCCGGCGCGCCTTTGCCGGATACGTCGGCGACCACGAAGTACAGGCGCCCGTCTTCGCCCCAGAAAAAGTCGTAGAGGTCGCCGCCGATTTCGCGCGCGGGCTCGAGCGTCGCGAAAATCTCCACCGGCTGCGCGGGCGTCGGCACGCGAAAGTCGAGCGGCACCATGCTCAGCTGGATCTCACGCGCGGCCTTGAGCTCGTTCTCGATCTGGTCGAGGTGGCGCACGATATCGTCGCGCAGGCGTTTCTTTTCGAGGCTCGCGCCCACGCGCGTGCGCAGCAGCGTCGGGTTGAAAGGCTTGGGCAGGTAATCCTCGGCGCCGAGCTCGATGCAGCGGATCACGCTTTCGATCTCGTCGACCGCCGAGATCATGATGACCGGGATGTGGCGCAGCCTCACGTCGGCGCGCAGCCGCTCGAGCACGTCGTAGCCCGACAGGCCCGGCATCATGATGTCGAGCAGGATGAGATCCGGCGGGTTCGCGGCCGCGAGCTCGAGCGCTTTGGCGCCGTTGGTCGCGGCCCTGACTTTGTATTGCTCACCCAGCAACCCGGCGAGGAGCGAGATGTTGGTCGGGGTATCGTCTACTGCGAGGATCGTCTGCGGCGCGAGTGCTGTGATCATGGCGGTAAAGTCCCGGGTTACGCCTGCTATCGGTCGAGATCTAAGAACTGGGGGCTCGAGCTGCTGTTGTAGTTGTTTTCCATTACGCCGGCAGCTGCACTTATCCTCAAGATTACCGCTTATCGTCGAGCCGCTCCCGTAACGGATGATCGTACTGTGGCTGTTACGTCCCTGCCTTCTCGGTCGAAAGCGCTTTGAGCGCCACGTCGAACTCGAAACTGTCGAGTGCGCGCCGGACGTGTGCGTAGACCTGCGGCGGCAGCAGGTCCCTGAGCTCTTCGCCGCGCTCGGCCCACAGCTGCTGCGCGGCGACGTCGCCGTCGGCCATCAGGCGCCTGAGCTCGTCGACCCACGCGGGCAACGTGAGCTCGGAGAGGTCGACCGCGCGTGCGCCGGCGATATCGATGGGCGGCGTGGTCATCGTCGCGTCGACGTGCAGCGCTTCGGCGAGCTTCGCCACGACCGGTTTCAACTCGCGCTCCACTTCGGCGAGCGCGTTGTCGGCTGCCTCGGAGCGCTTCAGCACCTGCTCGAGCACCGAGGCGGTGTCGGCGACGCGGCCGGCGCCGACGTTCGCCGCCACGCCTTTGAGCGAGTGCGCGAGACGCTGCGCGTCTTCGAACTTGCCTTCGCGCACGAGCAGCGTGAGCTCTTCGCCGAAGGCAGCAAAGCCCATCACGAACTGCTTGAGGAGGCTCACGTATAGATCGCGGTTGCCGCGAGTGCGTTTGAGCCCCGCGGCGCTGTCGAGACCGTCGAACGCCGGCACCGCAGGCGATCCGGCGGGCGGCTGCGGCGCGCGCGCCTTGTCGAGAGGCACCGTCCTGAGCACGGTTGCCGCGGTGTCCGCCTCGCCACGGCTCGTCTTCGCGTGCGACTCGCGTTTGCAGAAGCTCGCGACGAGCTGATAGAGCTCGTCCGGATCGATCGGCTTGCCGATATGCCCGCGCATGCCGAGCGCGAGGCAGCGCTCCTGCTCTTCGAGCATGACGTGCGCGGTCATCGCGACGATCGCGAGGCTCGGGTAGCGCGGGTCGGCGCGCAGCCGCTTGGTCGTCTCGTAACCGTCGAGGACCGGCATCTGGAGGTCCATCAGCACGAGGGCATAGTGATCGGGCGCGTGCCTGGCCAGCATCTCGATCGCCTGCTGGCCGTGCTGCGCGAGCTCCGCCTGCACGCCCATCGCGCGCAGGAGCTCCATGACGAGCTGCTGGTTGATCGGGTGATCCTCGACGACGAGCACCCGCATGTTCTCGAGCGAAGGCGCCTGCTCGGTCTCGGTCGCGCCCCCGGCCGCGAGCTGCTCGCCGTGCAGGCTCGACAGGATGTGCTGCAACGCCATCGGCAGCACCGGCTTGGACATGAAGTGAGCGACGCCCAGGCCGTCGATCGAATCGCGGAGATCTTCGGTGTCGTACGCGGAGATGACGACGAGCTGCGGGGCGTCGGCGCCGAAGCGCGAGACGATCGCCCTGATGAGATCGCCGCCGTCCATGCCCGGCATCACCCAGTCGATGAAAGCGACCGCGTACGGCTCCCCGCTTTCGGCCGCGGCCTTCAGCGCGGTCAGCGCACGCTCGCCGCTTTCGGCTTCGTCGACCTTGAGGCCGAACGATTGCAGCATGCCCGCCAGCACCATGCGCGCTTCGGGCAGGTCGTCGACGACGAGCGCGCGGTCGCCCGCGGGTCCGCTCCACACTTCGGGTGCATGAACCGTCCCTTTGCCCACGCGCGCGCTGAACGAGAAACACGAGCCGCGGCCGGGCTCGCTCTCGACGCTCACCCTGCCGCCCATCATTTCGACGAGCCGTTTCGAGATCGTCAGGCCCAGCCCGGTGCCGCCGTATTTACGGGTCGTCGAGCCGTCGGCTTGTGTGAACTCGGCGAAAAGGCGCGAGCGCTGCTCTTCGTTCATGCCGATTCCGGTGTCGGTCACCCTGAACTTCAGCACGATGTCGCCAGCGTTGCCGCCCACCTTCGATGCGGACAGGCGCACGTACCCGCGCTCGGTGAACTTCACCGCGTTGGACAGGAGGTTGATCAGGATCTGCCCGAGCCTCAAGCCGTCGCCGACGTAGTTGGGCTCGCGCGCGAGCTCGGGGTCCATGTCGAGCAGCAGCTCGACTTCCTTCTCCAGCGCTTTCTGGCGCACCAGGAAAAGACTGTTGGCGATCACCTGCTGCAGGTCGAAAGGCACGAGCTCGAGGTCGAGCTTGTTCGCTTCGATCTTGGAAAAGTCGAGGATGTCGTTGATCACGCCGAGCAGCGCTTTGGCCGCGTCGTGGATCTTGTTGACGTAATCGCGCTGGCGCGGGTCGAGCCGGGTCTTCAGCGCGAGATAAGCCATGCCGATGATCGCGTTCATCGGAGTGCGGATCTCGTGGCTCATGTTCGCGAGGAACATCGACTTCGCGCGAGTGGCCGATTCGGCAGCGGTGCGCGCGTCCTGCAGCTCTTCCGACACTTTCGTGCGGTCCGCTATGTCCTGCTCGATCGCGCTCGCCATGTTGTTGAACGCAGTCCCGACGGTGTGGAGCTCGGCCACCGCGCGACCTTTCTGCACCCGCGCGGCGTAGTTGCCGTTGGCGATGCGGTCGGCACTCGCGGCCAGGCGCCTGATCGGCTTCAGGACGAGCTTGCCGATGTACGCCGAGCCGAGCAGGGTCAGTATGAGCAATACGCTCATTGCGATGCAGGCGATGACGATCGCCTGCTCCAGCCGATCGGTCGCTTTCTCCACCGCGAGGTTGGTGCGCGCGTCGGCCATCTCGGCGAGGCGCTCGACGTCCGACATGAGACTCGCCTGGAGCTTCGCGTACTCGGGGCCGTAGAGCGTACTCAGCGCGAACTCCGGGTGCGGGGTGCCTCCGGTCACGAATTCGCTGCGGTCAGGGTCGTAAAGACCCTGCGTCGCCGCGAAAGCGATCTGCTCGGTCTTGTGGAGCGCGTCGCTCGTATCGATCGCCTTGTCGAGGACCTTGAGCTCCTCGTCGGACGCGCCCGCTTCGAGCATGCGCACCGGGAAAGACTTGGCGCTGCCTTCCTCGCCTTTGAGGTATTCGCGCAGGCCGCTG
>JAQGNC010000116.1 GCA_028292065.1 Betaproteobacteria bacterium | reverse complement strand
CGCCCGGATGCACCGTGATGAGATACCCCGTTTCGCCGATCATGCTGATGAGCGTGAGATCGCTGACCGGGTCGAAGGGGATGCGCGACGCGGCAGCGCTGATCGGCAGGCTCGCGGTGACGATGCCGAGCGTGTATCCGTCAGGCAGCGCGCGCACCGCGATCTCGGTGCCGATGAGACCCCCGGCGCCGCCCCGGTTGTCGACGACGATCGACTGCTTCAGGAGCTCACCCGCTTTCTGCGCGACGATGCGCGCGACGATGTCGGTGCCTCCGCCGGGTGCGAAAGGTACGACGAGACGCACCGGCCGCGAGGGATAAGCCGGCTGCTGTGCGTCGGCCGCGGCGCACATCGAGAGCGTCGCGACACAATACAGGGATGAAAGGCACCGCGGGTGGAACGAGCGCATCTGAAGCCGGCTCCGTGCAGGTATGCGAGGGTCGCATACTACACGTCGCGGCCGGCGCCGCTCACGCCATACGCCTTGAGCTTCAGCCGTGGTCTTCGCTGCGCCGCGTCCACGCGGACTGGTAGGTCGGCGTCCACGCGCGCTCGAAGTGCCCGAGCGTGCCGCCGGCGTCGAGGAAAACCTTGAGCGCCTTGAGTCGCGTCGCGCGTTCGATCGCGCCTCGCGCGGATTCGAGCGCCGCGGCCGAGCGCTTGCGCATCTCCTCGGCGCGCTTCTCGAGCTCTTCGTGGATCGCGCGTTCCTCTGCGACCAGCGCGTGGAGGCTCTCGGCGCTCGCGCGCGTGAGCAGCTCGCCCACGACATCGCGCAACGCCTGGGGATCGACCGGTTTGGTGAGGAAAGCGTTCGCACCGGCATTCATCGCCCGCCGCCGCTCCTCCTCGCGGATCGCGCCGGTACAGAAGACGATCGGCGCGCGCGGATCGTTTTGCCGGATGTGGCGGCAGAGCTGGACGCCCGACCAGTCGGGCAGCCACAGATCGAGCAGGTAGAGGTCGAAGACGCCGCTGTTGAGGCTGCGGATCGCCTCGTAGCCGTTACGCGCGAAGGTCAGCGAATACCCGTCCAGGATGGCGGAGAGGATCTCGCGGCTTCCTTCATCGTCTTCCACGCAGAGGATCGTGCGGGTGCGCAGTCCGGCGTCATACATTGTTCTTCGGCTTTATAAACGCGTCGCGCCGCATCCTGACGCCGGCGGCCGATGCCGTCTGTACGAGAGCGTACGTAATGCCGGTTGTTGCTATGATTCGAAGTTCGAACAGGGAGGCTCAAGCATGCTGATCGTCGATTCACAAGTTCATATCTGGGGCGCGGACACGCCGCAGCGCCCGTGGCCGAAGCGCGCGGCAGCGCAGCGGCCGGTTGCGCTCGGCGCGCCCGACCTGCTGCGCGAGATGAACGAAGCGGGCGTAGACCGGGTCGTCATCGTTCCGCCGTCGTGGGAAGGCGACCGCAACGATCTCGCCGTCGATGCGGCGATCGAGCACCCCAACCGCTTCTCGACGATGGGCCGGCTCGACCCGCAGGACCCGCAATCGCGGGGGCTCATACGCACCTGGCGCGAGCAGCCCGGAATGCTCGGCCTGCGTTTCACTTTCCACATCCCTCAACTCGTGACGCTGATCACCGAAGGGCACATGGACTGGGTGTGGGGCGAGGCCGAGAAAGCCGGTGTGCCGATCTACGTGCTGGTGCCGCATCCGCTGGTGCATCTCATCGACGACGTCGCGCAGCGTTACCCGGCTCTGAAGCTCGTCATGGATCACCTGTCGCTCGACAGCAAACAGAAGGACGCGCAAGCGTTCAGCGAATTCGACAAGCTGCTCGCGATCGCGAAGCGCCCGAACGTCGCGGCTAAAGTGAGCGCGCTGCCGTGCTACTCGACCGACGAGTACCCGTACCGATCGCTCCACGGGTATATCCGCCAGGCGTACGACGCGTTCGGGCCGCAGCGGCTGTTCTGGGGGACCGACCTGTCGCGCTCGCCGATCCCGTACCGGCAGCACGTCACGATGTTCACCGAAGAGATCCCGTGGCTCAGCGCAGAGGACAAGGAGTGGATCATGGGGCGCGGCGTGTGCGAGTGGCTCGGGTGGGAGATGCCGTAGCGCCCCTCTGAAGACGTGCCATCGTAAGGAGGCGCGAGTGCACGTCTCTGAAGGCGTGCCATCGCGAGGAGGCGCGAGTGCACGCCTCTGAAGGCGTGCCATCGCGAGGAGGCGCGAGTGCACGCCTCTGAAGGCCTGTCATCGCGAGGAGCCGCGCGAGCGCGACGCGGCGATCTCGTGGCGCACGCGACTTGGTTGCGAGCGCCTCGAGATTGCTTCGTCACGCCGTTCCTCGCAATGACATAAGCGCGCAGCGCGCCGTTGGAAAGGCTCAGGGCACGCCCTGCGCTACGCAGAACGCTTACTTCTTCGCCGCGGCCTTCTTCTTCGCTTTTTTCTTCAGTGCTTTTTTCGCGGTCGCGCCCCGGATGATGGTCTTGGGGGCGGGCGCGCCTTGCGGGTCGGTCCACGCTTCGGTCAGCGGCGCGTCGTGCGCGGTGGTATCGATGAAGCTGCGCCACTCGCTGTCGAGCGCTTTCAGGTCGGCCGGCGCCACGGCGGTTTTTTTGGCTTTGCTTTTCGACGTCGGTTTTGTTCGTTTCTTTTTGCTCGCGGCCATGGTGGATCCTTTTGATCTGTTCAGGAGAGCTCCGCGAGATCGGACTCGAGCAGGCGGATCGACGCGGCGCCCGCGTTCTCCTCGACGTGCGCGATCGAGTTCGTCCCGGGGATCGGCAGCATCACCGGTGAATGGGCGAGCAGCCACGCCAGTGCGACCTGCGAAGGCGTCGCCCCCAGGCGTGCCGCGACGCGCCTCACCTTGTCCGACTGCAGCGTCCTACCGGCGCCGAGGGGGTACCACGGGATGAATGCGATGCCGTCCTGCTCGCATGCGAGAAGGACGTCTTCATCCGCCTGGTTTTCGACGTTGTAGCGATTCTGCACCGACACGATGTGCGCGATCGTGCGTGCTTCGTTGAGCTGTTTGAGCGTCACGTTCGAAACGCCGAGGTGACGTATCTTGCACGCGCGCTGAAGCTCAGCCAGAGTGCTCATCGATTCCGCGAAAGGCACGTAAGGGTCGGGCGCGTGCAGCTGGTACAGGTCGATGCGTTCGAGCTTGAGGCGGCGCAGGCTCCCGTCCACCGCCTGGCGCAGGTGCTCCGCGTGCCCGCATTCGTCCCATCGCTTCGGGCTCGGCCGCACGAGGCCGCCTTTGGTCGCGATCACCAGCTCCGGTGGATAGG
>JAQGNC010000114.1 GCA_028292065.1 Betaproteobacteria bacterium | reverse complement strand
CTGTCTGCTGCAGGCGAGGGCGTCCTTCGACGAGCTCAGGACGCTGCGCTACTCGTTCACCCGTTCACCCGTTCACCCGTTCACCGCCTTCAAATCAAGCGACCATCGTCGGGCTCACGGTCTTGACGAACCGCTGCCTGCCCGTGAACAGGAGGTAATGCTTGTTCACCGCGCGGCCGATCATCGTCATCCCGACTTTGGCAGCGATCCGGTACCCCATCTCGGTCAGGCCCGAGCGCGAGACCAGAAAGGGGATGCCCATCTGCGCGGTCTTGATGACCATCTCGGAAGTGAGGCGCCCGGTCGTGTAGAAGATCTTGTCCGAGCCGTCGACGCCGTCGAGCCACATCTTGCCGGCGATCGCGTCGACCGCGTTGTGGCGGCCGACGTCTTCGACGAAGTAGAGGATCTCGGAACCGGAGGCGAGGGCGCACCCGTGCACCGCGCCCGCGCTCTTGTAGATCGTCTCGTGGCGGCGGACGGCGTCGAGCACGTCGTACAAAGTCTCTTCCTCGAGCTTCACGTCGTCGCGCAGGCGGATCGTGTCGACTTCATCCATGAGACTGCCGAACACGGTGCCCTGGCCGCACCCGGTCGTGACCGTGCGCTTGTCCATCTTCGCGTCGAGCCCCTCGATGCCTCCGCGAGTCGACACCGCCACCGCGTCGGTCTCCCAGTCGACCTGCACTTGCGCGATCTCGTCGAGCGAACGCACCAGCCGCTGGTTGCGCAGATAACCGATCGCGAGCGCTTCGGGCGCCTGTCCGAGCGTCATCAGCGTGACGATCTCGCGCTTGTCGACGTACAGCGTCAGCGGATGCTCGCCCGCGATCGACGTCGGCAGCACTTCCCCGCGCTCGTTGAGCGCTTCGACTTCGAAAGTGAGCGGGCGGGTGGCGTTAGAGAGCGTAGGGCGAGGACGTCGGGTCATGATCGATTACTGCGTGAGGAGTCAGGCGTGAGGAGTCAGGCGTGCGGCTAAGCGGGTGCTGGTTTGAGTCGGGATCGAAGGGTTGACCGCAGGCATTCAACAGTTTTGCGCCTCACCCCTCACGCCTCACGCACTTTTCCGCGCCTTCCACACTATCCCCCGATATACGACATCTCTATCTTCATCACCTCGACCGTCTGCGAGGTGCGGATTTCGGAGTAGCGGTCGCTGCGGCGGGTCCAGATGGCGCGCACGGTCTGCTCGAGCGCGTCGTCGCTCGCGCCTTCGCGCAGCAGGGTGCGCAGGTCGTGGCCGGCGCTTGCGAAAAGACACGTGTAGAGCTTGCCTTCGGTCGAGATGCGGGCGCGCGTGCAGTCGCGGCAGAAAGCCTGCGTCACCGACGCGATCACGCCGATCTCGCCGGAGCCGTCCTTGTAGCGCCAGCGCTCGGCGACTTCACCGGTGTAGTTCGCATCGGCGGGTTCGAGAGGCATCTCGGCATCGATCATCGCGACAATCTCGCGCGCGGTGACGACGTCGTCGAGGCGCCAGCCGTTGGTCGCGCCGACGTCCATGTATTCGATGAAGCGCAGGATGTGTCCGCGCTCGCGGAAAAACTTCGCCATCGCCACGATGCCGTGCTCGTTGACGCCGCGCTTGACGACCATGTTCACCTTGATCGGGCCCAGCCCCGCGGCGGCTGCGGCGTCGATGCCTTCGATCACGCGCTCGACGGGGAAGTCGACGTCGTTCATGCGCATGAAAGTCGCGTTGTCGAGCGCGTCGAGGCTGACGGTGACTCGCTTCAATCCCGCGGCCTTCAGCGCCTGCGCCTTCTTCGCGAGGATCGAGCCGTTGGTGGTAAGGGTGAGATCGAGGCCGGGAAGCTCGCCGAGCATGCCGATCAGCTGCTCGAGGTTACGGCGCACCAGCGGCTCGCCGCCGGTCAGGCGTATCTTTTCGATTCCCAGCCGCTGGAAAACGCGAGCGAGGCGCGTGATCTCCTCGAAGCTGAGGAGCGCCTTGCGCTCGAGGAATGCGTAATCCTTGCCGAAGACTTCTTTCGGCATGCAGTAGACGCAGCGGAAGTTGCAGCGGTCGGTGACCGATATGCGCAGGTCGCGCAAAGGCCGGCCGAGGCTGTCGAGCAGCCCCGGGGCGGGCGTTGCAGGGAGGGGGTGGAGGACCGGCGCGGAGGGAGTCATCGACATCGATTATCGCAGCCGCGCCGCCTTCGGCGCAAGGAATGAGCGCTGTAAAATCAGCGATTTGGGCGGGTCCTGTGGTTGAATCCGGCATTCGTCTGGAGCACAATCGCTGCATGACCGACGTTCTTTCCGCCAGCCGATCGTATCCGCTCGCCGTGATCATGCAGCGCACCGCGCTCACCAATCGCTGGGTTGGCGAACAGTGGGAAGTCAAAGGGATCGTCCGCGATTCCAGCCCGGAGGCAGCCGAGCCGCGGGTGATCGTGCAAAGCGCGGGCTGCACCCAGTTCCTCTATCCGGGGCACCGGCTCGAGCTCACCCGCGACGAAGTCGAAGGTTATTACCTCAACATCACCTCGCCCGAGCCCAAAGTGTTCGTGCTCTGGCGCTGGATCGACGAGACCGCGAAGCCGCAGAGGCTTACGGTGAGCTACGGCGAAGGCACGCGCTGGGCGGACAGCGGGGAGCAGGTCGACGGGGTGCAGGTGCCTCCGGAGCTGCTCGGGTGGATGGCGGCTTTCGTCGATGCGAACTACCGGCCTGAGGCGCCGAAGCCCAGGCGCTACGCCAGCAGCAGGGACAAGGGCCGCATGGGTAGGCAGGAGTGATGGACAAGGACCGAAGCACCGACAGCGAATCGTTTCTCGGCCGCTGGTCCCGCCGGAAACTCGAAGCTCGCGCGACGCCGGCGGACCCGGCTGAAGCGCGACCGGTCGCGGCGCGCAGCGACGAGGCGACGCCTCAGAGGCCGCCGTCCGACGTGCCGCCGCCGGAGCTGCCGCGGATCGAAGATCTCACGATCGATTCGGACTTCCGCGGATTTTTCCATCCGACGGTCGACGAGGACCTGCGACGCGGCGCGCTGCGCAAGCTTTTCAGCGACCCGCATTTCAACGTGATGGACGGGCTCGACACTTATATCGACGATTACTCGAAGACCGAGCCGATTCCGCCGGCCATGCTCGCCGGCTTGCGCCAGGCGCAGAAAATCATCCAGTGGGCGGAGAACCGCGAAGACGAGCCTGAAGAGGGCGCGGCGGAAGCTGCGGCCGTTGAGCCGGTGGCGGAACCCGAGGTCGACTGGCGCGAGCGCGCACTGGCGGACGCCGCACCGCAGATCGCCGAGCAGCAGCCCGAGATGGATTGGCGCGAGCGTGCGGTGGCGGCTGCCGCCGCCGAGCAGCAGCGACAGACGACGGGCGCTGGGTCCGGTACGAAGACGCCTGAATAAGCCCGCACACACCCGCGTTTCCACGCTCGAACGCCCCGGCCGCCTGAAGTCCTCTCTCATCGAGGTCCCATGACCGCACCGCGCTGCAACGTACTCCTGTGCAACTGCAACCGCACCATGCCGGTCGACGCCAAGGCGATCGCGAATGCGCTGCAGATCGAAGGGGTGCCGCACGTCGCGACCGAGCTTTGCCGCAAGGACGTCTCGCGCTTCGAAAGCGCGGTCACGCGCGGCGAAGATCTGATCGTCGCGTGCGGCCAGGAAGGGCCGCTCTTCACCGAGCTGCACCAGACGCTCAAAGGCGCTGCCGGCATTCGTTTCGTGAACATCCGCGAGACCGCGGGCTGGTCGAGCGAAGCGGCGCAGGCGGCGCCGAAGATGGCCGCCTTGCTCGCGCTGGCCGATCTGCCTCAACCCGAGCCCGTGCCGGTGGTGCAGTACCAGTCGTCGGGCGAGTTGCTCGTGGTCGGTCCCGCCGCCGCGGCGCTCGACTGGGCGGAGCGCCTCTGCGCGGAACTCAGCGTGAGCGTGCTGATCACCGCGGGTTCGACCGATGCCGAGCTTGCGCTCGAGCGGCGCTACCCGGTGTATTCGGGAGCGCAGGTGAGTGTGCGAGGGCACCTCGGGGCCTTCGACGTGAGCTGGACGCAGGCCAACCCGATCGACCTCGACGTGTGCACGCGCTGCGGCGCGTGCGCGCGGGCGTGTCCGGAGAATGCGATCGACTACACCTTCCAGGTCGATCTCGAGCGCTGCACCGCGCACCGGCAATGCGTGACGGCGTGCGGGGAAGTGAAGGCGATCGATTTCGAGCGTGCGGCGGTGGCGCGCGAAGACCGCTACGACCTCGTTCTCGATTTGAGCGCCGAGCCGCTCCTGCGTATGAGCCAGCCGCCGCAAGGCTATCTCGCGCCGGGCCGGGACCCCCTTGAGCAGGCGCTTGCCGCCTCCGCGCTCGCGCGTCTGGTCGGCGAGTTCGAAAAACCCCGCTACTACGCCTATAACGAAAGCATCTGCGCCCACAGCCGCTCGGCGATCGTCGGCTGCACCCGGTGCGTCGATGTGTGCTCGACCGCAGCGAT
>JAQGNC010000109.1 GCA_028292065.1 Betaproteobacteria bacterium | reverse complement strand
GCAGGCCGAAGCGATTCTGCGCGCGGCCAATGCGAACATCGGCGCCGCACGCGCCGCGTTCTTTCCGAACATCAGCCTGACCGGCAGCCTCGGGTCGGCGAGCGCGACCCTGGGCGGCCTCTTCTCGGGCGGCTCGCTCGCGTGGTCGTTCCTGCCGTCGCTGGTTGCGCCGATCTTCAACGCGGGTGCGAACCAGGCGAACCTCGACGTCGCGAAGCTCCAGAAGGACATCAACATCGCAACCTACGAGAAGACGATCCAGACCGCATTCCGCGAGGTCGCCGACGGGCTCGCCGCGCGAGGCACTTACGACGATCAGGTCGCATCCCTCGAACGCTACACCCAGTCGCAGCAGCGCCAGCTCGAGCTTTCGCTCATGCGCTACAAGACCGGGATCGACAGCTATCTCACGGTCCTGACCGCGCAGACGAGCTATTACGCCGCGCAGCAGACGCTGGTCACGGCGCGGCTCAATCGCCTGACGAGCCTGGTCGATCTGTACCGGACCCTCGGCGGAGGCTGGATCCAACGCACCGGCGACGAGCCGCGCCCGGCCGACGTTGCGGCGCCGCCCGAGTGGAGCCCGACGTTTTCGGAAGGCCGCAAAGACCCGGAGCCGCATAAGTCATGCGCCTGGTGGTCCTTTGGCTGCCTGCTGGGACAACGCTGACGCCACGCGTGCACGCCTCTGCCGCAGCGGGAGTCGTGCCGTGGACATTCTGGGTAAGGAGTACCGATGACACCTGACATCATGCACGACGAGCAACATCGCGACGAAGCGCCGGGCGCGCGGCGGATCGACGAAACCCGACCTCGCGTGGGATTCATCGGGATGGGAGGCATGGGCAGCCGCATGGCGAGCCGGCTGCTCGGCGCGGGTTACGGTGTCACCGTTTACAACCGCGCGCGCAGCCGCACTCACCCTCTCGAGCAGCGTGGCGCGAAAGTCGCCGGGGAGCCCGCAACGCTGGCGGCGGGCGCCGACATCGTATTTTCCTCGGTTGCCGACGATGCCGCCGTCGTCAGCGTGCTGGCGGGACGAGGCGGTGCGTTGACGGCCGCGCGCCCGGGAACGATTTTCGTCGACATGAGCACGGTCGCTCCCACGACTTCGCGCAGCTTGCACGAGGCCGCGGCAAGGAAAGGGATGGCCTTTCTCGATGCACCCGTGTCAGGGACCACGTCGATCGCCGAGCAGGGCAAGCTCGTCGTCTTCGTCGGCGGAGAAAAAGCGGTGTACGAGCGCTGCAAGCCCATCCTCAGCGTGCTCGGCAGGGTATCGTTCCACATGGGGCCTGCGGGCAGCGGCGCCATGATGAAGCTCTGTGTAAACACCCTCTTGGGGGTGGGGATGCAGGCGCTGGCCGAAGCGCTTGCGCTCGGCCTCAAAGGAGGCCTCGAGCGCGATCGACTGCTCGACGTCATCGGGCAGACTGCTGTGGTTTCTCCGAGCCAGGTATCGAAGCTGCGCAACGCGGGGAGCGGCGCTTATCCGCCGGAATTCCCGCTGCGGCTCATGCTCAAGGATTTCCGGCTGATCGCCGAGACCGCGATGCATCTGTCCGCCGCGATGCCCGGAACGGCCGCCGCACTGCGCACGTGCTCGGTCGAATTCGACCGTCAATCGGCCGCAGGGCGCGATGAGGATTTCTCGTCGATCATCCGCGCCATGGAGCACATGGCGCGTGACTCTACCGACGCGTCAGCGGCGGACGGACTGGTCGTCTGACGCATCATGCAAATGCGCGCGACGCAGTGGCTTCGCTCAGTAGACGGTCTCGACCGGGACGCTGAACACGTATCCGACGCCGCGCTCGGTGCAGATGTAGCGCGGCGTGGCCGGGTCGGTCTCGAGCTTGCGCCGCAGCCGCATGACCTGGGTGTTGACCGTGCGGTTGTAGACGTCGTCATTATGAAGACGCGACATGTCGAGGAGCTGGTCGCGCGTGAGCATGCGATGCGGCGCGCCGAGGAAGACGACGAGCAGACTGAACTCGCCGTTGCTGAGCGGCACGGCCGCGCCGTCGCGGTCCTTCAGGCGCCGCGTGTTCAGATTCAGCTCCCAACCGTCGAAACGATAGGCGCGTATCCCCTCCGGCCGGCCCTGTTGTATTTCCGGCCGGCGGCGGCGCAGCACCGCGCGAACCCGCGCCAGCAGCTCGCGCGGGCTGAACGGCTTGGTCAGGTAATCGTCGGCGCCGAGCTCCAGCCCCATCACGCGGTCAGCCTCTTCGCCGCGGCCTGTGAGCATGATGATCGGGATCGCCGATTCGTCGCGCAGCCGGCGCGCGAGGACCATCCCGTCTTCGGCCTGGAGCTTCAAGTCGAGGACGAGGAGGTCGACGACTTCCTGAGCGAGCACCGCCTGCATCGCGCGCCCGTCGGCGACCGGCGTGACGCGGAACTCGTGCCGGCCGAGATAGTCGGCGATCGCTTCGCGCATCACGGGGTCGTCGTCGACGGCGAGGACGTGCGCCAACGCGGTTGCGGGCGCCTGAGCTGGCATAGTCATGACCGCTTGAGTGCTCATCACGGACGGAGTCTAACCACGGCTATCCGCGTTTGTCACAGGTGTGACCTTTTGGACGGCGCCCGAATAGCATACCCGCAATCACCGCGACATGAAGTTGTCGCCGACCGCTCGATGACGCTGCCGGAGCGTCGAGCGCCGGCGGTGGTGTCGCCCGGACATTTGAAATGACCACAGCCACGGACATCCTCATCATCGAAGACGACGCGATCATGCGCGACGCCGTCGCGGAATGGCTGGAGGCGGCGGGCTACGGCGTGCGCAAGGCCGAGGACGGGAATGCCGGGCTCGCGGCGGTGAAACTTGCAGCGCCCGCGCTGGTCGTGACCGACATCTACATGCCCGGAACGAGCGGCGCCAGGGTCATCTGCGAGTTGAAGCAGCGGCACCCGGAGATTCCGGTCATCGCCATCTCGGGTCTTTTCAACTCGGGCTACGGGATGAATGCGCAGGCCGCGATCGCGCTCGGCGCGGCACGGGCGCTTGCCAAGCCGTTCAAGCGCGGCGAATTGCTGGGAGCGGTGGCAGACCTGCTCGGCTCCCCTGCGGGGGTAGCCGAGTAGACTGGGCGCAGCATCACGACGAACCCATCGTTGCGCGCCACGGCCGGGCTGCACGAGCTTCACCTGACACGCTGTCGAACGGCCGAGGCTCTCCCGCCGCCTGAAGCCGACCACCGCCTGACAGCTGACGAAGCATCACGATTTCGCGACCGCAGGAGGACGTCCCATGGATCCCGACGACGACCGCGTGAAGTCCGGCCGAAGAGTGTCGAGTGAGATCAGCCGACCGATCCGCTTCGCAGGCTCGGTGCTCGACGCGCAGCGTCACGTCTGCGCGTTCTTTCACAGCCACGACGAGGAATACAGCACGCTGCTTCCGTTCATCAAAGACGGTTTCGAGCGGGGCGAGAAGGCGTTCCACATCGTCGATCCTAAGCGCCGCGAGGAGCACCGCCTGCGCCTTGCATCGGCCGGCATCGAGGTGGAGGCCGCGGAAAAGAGCGGCCAGTTCGAGTTACGCAACTGGGCCGACGCGTATCTGCGCGACGGTCACTTCGATCAGGACAGGATGCTGGCGCTGATCGAGGAGGTCCTCGAGGGCGGCAGGCAGCAGGGGTTCGCGCTCACCCGGCTGGTCGCGGACATGGAGTGGGCGCTCGAAGACCGACCCGGCGTCGACGACCTGGTGGAGTACGAGACGAGGCTGAATTATGTTTTGCCTCGATACAACGACCCGGTCATATGAATTTACGACCTCGCCAAGTTTGGCGGGCAGATCGTCGTCGACATCATGCGCACCCACCCGATGATCATCATCGGCGGCATCCTCCAGGAGAACCCTTTCTTCGTTCCACCCGACGAGTTTTTGCGGGAGCTGCGTGAACGACACACCACGCGTAACGGGCCTTCCCCCACAGGGGTCTAGTGCGAAGCTGGAAATGCAGACTTCAACGGATGAGATCAGGCGCCTTCAGCGGTGCGTCAATGATCTGATCAGTGTTCTCGCGCTTCCCGCTCTCTGGAGTGGCAGCGACTCATCGCAAATGGCAGGCACGTTGCTCGACGTGCTTCTCGCCATGCTGCGCCTCGATCTCGCGTACGTCCGCCTGCCCGACCCGTGGGACGGTCCACCTATCGAGGTGGTCCGGTCGGCGCACCGCCAGAGTCCCTCTCTCCAGCCACGGCAGGTCGGTCAGGCGCTCGCGCGTTGGTTGCCGGACGATCAGGCCGCCTCGCGTTTCGTGATTCCAAATCCGGCGGGAGAGGGTGAGATCTCGATCGCGCGGTTCTCACTGGGCCTTCACGACGAAGTCGGCGTGTTGGTGGCGGGTTCCCGGCGCAGCGATTTCCCGACCGATGTCGAACGGCTCCTGCTGCGCGTCGCGGCCAACCAGGCTGGAATAGGATTGCAGGAGGCTCGACGCTCCGGCGAGCAGAAGCGGCTCGCAGAAGCGCTCGAATACCGAGTCGCCGAGCGAACCCGACAGCTGACGGCCACCAACGAAGCGCTGCGTTTGGAGATTGACGAGCGAAAGCGGGCCGAGATGTTGCTGGCCGGAGAGAAACGGCTGCTCGAGATGATAGCCCGAGGCGATTCCCGCGCTGCCATTCTCGATGCGTTATGCCGGCTCGTCGAAGAGCTGGTGAGCGGTTCTCTGTCTTCGATCCTTTTACTGGATCCGAAAGCGAACTGCCTTCGGCACGGCGCAGCGCCCAGCCTGCCGACAGGGTACACCGAGTCAATCGATGGCGCCGTCATCGGGCCGTCCGCGGGTTCGTGCGGGACGGCCGCTTACCGCGCAAAGCCGGTGATCGTCTCCGACATCGCCACGGATCAGCTGTGGGCCGATTACCGCGATCTGGCCTCGGCGCATGGGCTGCGAGCGTGCTGGTCCACGCCGATACTATCCGCGGGAGGCAGGGTGCTGGGGACCTTCGCGATCTACTATCGCCAACCGCGCAGCCCCACTGCGCAAGAGCACGATGTCATAGAGCAGATCACCCATCTTGCGAGTATCGCCGTCGAGCGCGCGCAAGCCGCGGAGGCGCAGCTGCGACTGGGGGCGATCGTCGCATCTTCCGACGATGCGATCATCAGCAAGACGCTCGAAGGTGTCATTACCAGCTGGAATGCCGGCGCCCAGAGAATCTTCGGCTACGCGGCCGAGGACGTCGTCGGGAGACCCATCAACATTCTGTTTCCACCCGACCGCCAGTATGAGGAGATGGAGATCCTCGAAAGACTCAGACGAGGCGAGAGCGTTCGCCACCTTGAAACAGTGCGGATCAGGAAGGACGGCGGGCAGATTCACGTCTCCTTGGCAATTTCACCGATCAAGGACGCCAACGGCATGATCATTGGCGTTTCCAAGATCGCCCGCGACATTACCGAGCGCAAGCGGGCTGAGTCGGAACTGCGCGAGAGTGAAAGGAGACACCGCTACATCTTCCAGGCCACGGGCGTGTCGATCTGGGAGGAGGACTTCTCCCGCGTCAAGATGGCGATCGATGATCTGCACGCCGGAGGTGTGCGGGACTTCCACGCCTATTTCGCCGCGCACCCGGAATTCGTCGAGCAGGCTATCGCGATGGTGAAGATCGTCGACGTCAACGATGTGACGGTCAGATTG
>JAQGNC010000092.1 GCA_028292065.1 Betaproteobacteria bacterium | reverse complement strand
TGACGGCGAACCGGCGCCGGCGTGTGCGGCGGATACGCGACGCTGCGCAGGCGCCGAAGCAACGCCCGGCGCGGCGGGCTTTGATTTCGATCAAGTTTCGGCGGCCGGAAAACGGTATCCTCGGCGTCCATGAATCCGGCCATGCCCCCAACGACCGCTCGACGCGTGCCGCGCGTGGTTCAAGCGCATGCTTGAGGGCGTCGACCTCGAATGCGTGCGCGGCGAAAGGACGCTTTTTCAGGGGCTGGACTTCACCCTCGAGCGCGGCGCGCTGCTGCGCGTCGCGGGCGCCAACGGCAGCGGCAAGACGAGCCTGCTGCGCATCGCGTGCGGGCTCACGCCGCCCGCGCACGGCGAAGTGCGATGGGAAGGAAAGAGCATACGGGCGCTGAAGGAAGACTACTCGAAGCGCATCGTCTACATCGGGCACGCCAATGCGCTCAAGGACGACCTGACCGCGCGCGAGAACCTGCTGATCTCGTCCGCGCTCGCCGGGCTGGAAGAGACGGCGGAGCAGGTCTGCGACGCGCTCGAGCGCTTCGGCGTGGGCGGGTGCGCGATGCTGCCGGCGCGGGTGCTCTCGCAAGGCCAGCGCCGACGCGTCGCGTTGGCGAGGCTCGCATTCAGCGCCGCTTTCCCGCTGTGGGTGCTCGACGAGCCTTTCACCGCGCTCGACGCGGCGGCGGTCGCCGATCTCCAGGCGCTGCTCGCGGCGCAACTCGCGCGAGGCGGCTCGGTGATGCTGACCACGCACCAGGAAGTCGAGATCGCCGCGGCGAACGTGCGGCGGCTCGATCTCCTATGATCAAAACCCTGCGCCTGGTGATCCACCGCGACCTGCTGCTCGCGCTCCGGCGCCGTGCGGACGTCGCGAACTCGCTGCTCTTCTTCGTGATCGTGGTGAGCCTGTTCCCGTTCGGAGTCGGTCCGGAGGCGAGCCTGCTGCGCGCGATCGCTCCCGGCGTGCTGTGGGTCGCGGCGCTGCTCGCGGCTATGCTCGCGCTCGCCCGGATGTTCGCGGCGGATTACGCCGACGGGACGCTCGAACAGATGCTGCTCGCGCCCGCGCCGCTGACCGTCGTCGTGCTCGGCAAGATCGTCGCGCACTGGCTCCTGACCGGGCTGCCGCTGGTCGCGCTCTCGCCGGTGCTCGCGCTGCAGTTCGACGTGCCCGCCGACGCGATCGGCGTGCTCGTCGCGTCGCTCGCGCTCGGGACACCGGTGCTGTCGCTGATCGGGGCGATCGGGGCGGCGCTGACGCTCGGGGTCCGCGGCGCCGGCGTGCTGACCGCGCTCCTCGTGCTGCCGCTCTACATCCCGGTCCTGATCCTCGGCGCCGGCGCGGTCGACGCCGCCGCGGCCGGACTCGACGCGAGCGCGCACCTGATGCTGCTCGGCGCGCTGCTCCTCGGGGCCGCGGCGTGCGCGCTGTGGCCGGTCGCTGCGGCGTTGCGCATCGCGGTAGAGTGAAAACGACCGTGCGCGAGCGGATCCGCCCGCCGTTTGCAGGCGAGCTTAGGAGGTAAAATACATGACTGCCACCATGCCGCCGAACGCGAACCCCGGTCTCCGACGTCTGAACGCGTTCAGATTCTCGTCCCCGCAAACGTTTTATCCGCTTGCCGGAAAGATCCTGCCGTATTTCGCATGGGCGGCGGTCGTGCTCGGCGCGATCGGCTTGTACATCGGTTTTTTCGTGGCGCCGACCGACGCCCAGCAGGGGGAAGCGTACCGGATCATCTTCATCCACGTGCCGGCGGCGTGGATGTCGATGTTCATCTACGTGGTGATGGCTTTCTGGGCCGCGATGGGCCTCGTCTTCAACACGCGGCTGTCGGCAATGATGGCGACCGCGCTCGCGCCGACCGGGGCGCTCTTCACCTTCCTCGCACTGTGGACGGGGGCGCTGTGGGGCAAGCCGACGTGGGGCGCGTGGTGGGTATGGGACGCGCGGCTCACCTCCGAGCTGATACTGCTTTTCCTGTATCTGGGCTTCATCGCGCTGCACTCGGCGATCGAGGACCCGCGCCGCGCGGACAAGGCGGCGGGGGTGCTCGCGCTGGTCGGGGTCGTGAACGTACCGATCATTTACTTCTCTGTGAAGTGGTGGAACACGCTGCACCAGGGCGCCTCGGTGAGCCTGACCGGCGCGCCGACGATGGCCGCGACGATGCTCGCCGGCATGGCGGTGATGGCGCTGGCTTTCTGGATGTACGCCATAGCGGCGGCGCTGGCGCGGGTGCGCTCGATCATCCTCGAGCGCGAGCGCCAGAGCGACTGGGTGCATGAATACGCGAGGTCTTTGAAATGAGCTGGAACAGCTGGGGCGATTTCTGGGCGATGGGCGGCTACGCCCTGTACGTGTGGGGATCGTACGCGGTCACGTTCGCACTGCTGGCGACCGAAGCGACGCTGCTGTGCCTGCGCAGGCGCAGCGTGCTCGGCCACGTGGGCCTGGTCGCGCGCAACCGCGCGCGGGAAACCAATCGGGGAACGGCATGAAACCACGGCACAAACGCTTTGCGCTGATCGCTGCGGGGGTCGCGGCGCTCGGCATCGCGGCTTACCTCGTCCTCGGCGCGTTCGAGAAGAACCTCGTGTTCTTCTTCACCCCGAGCCAGGTCGCGGCCAACGAAGCGCCGCGCGAGCGCACCTTCAGGATCGGCGGCATGGTAGAGACCGGAAGCGTCAAACGCCAGCCCGACGGGGTGTCGGTGCAGTTCAAGGTGACCGACACCGCGAAGACGATGCCGGTGGTCTACAAAGGTGTGCTGCCTGACCTGTTCCGCGAAGGCAAAGGCGTGGTGGCGCAGGGCCGCATCGGCGCCGACGGGGTGTTCGTCGCGAGCGAGGTGCTCGCCAAGCACGACGAGAACTACATGCCGCCTGAAGCCGCGGAGGCGGTGAAGAGGGCGCAGGCGAAAGGCATCGCAGCGCAGACCGTCAAGTCGCTCGAGCTGCCGGGGGTTTCCCGATGATCCCCGAGCTCGGACAGTTCGCGCTCGCGCTCGCGCTGTGCCTCGCGATCGTGCAGGCGGTCCTGCCGCTCGCCGGCGCCGCCCGCGGCAACGGCGCGTGGATGGCAGTCGCGCGTCCCGCGGCGCAGGGCCAGTTCGTCTTCATCGTCATCGCGTTCGCGTGCCTGACCTACGCGTTCGTCACCAACGATTTCTCGGTGCAGTACGTCGCGTCGAACTCGAATTCGAAGCTCCCGCTGCAATACCGCGTCGCCGGCGTGTGGGGCGGACACGAAGGCTCGCTCCTGTTGTGGACGCTGATGCTCGCGGTATGGACGACCGCGGTCAGCGTGTTCAGCCGCCGTCTGCCTGACGAGATGGTCGCTCGCGTGCTCGGAGTGATGGGTCTGGTCAGCGTCGGTTTTCTCATGTTCATGCTCTTCACCTCTAACCCTTTCGACCGGCTGCTGCCGGCGGCGGTCGACGGACGCGATCTCAACCCGCTGCTGCAGGACCCCGGCATGGTGTTCCACCCGCCGATGCTCTACATGGGTTACGTCGTGTTCTCGGTCGCTTACGCTTTTGCGATCGCCGCGCTGCTCTCGGGCAAGCTCGACGCGGCGTGGGCGCGCTGGTCGCGGCCGTGGACGACCGCGGCGTGGCTTTTCCTCACGCTCGGCATCGCGCTCGGGAGCTTCTGGGCGTATTACGAGCTCGGGTGGGGCGGCTGGTGGTTCTGGGACCCGGTCGAGAACGCGTCTTTCATGCCGTGGCTCGTCGGCACCGCGCTCATACACTCCCTCGCGGTCACCGAGAAGCGCGGCACGTTCAAGAGCTGGACCGTGATCCTCGCGATCTTCGCTTTCGCGCTGTCGCTCCTCGGCACTTTCCTCGTGCGCTCGGGCGTGCTCACCTCGGTCCACGCTTTCGCGACCGATCCCAAGCGCGGGATTTTTATCCTCGCGTTCCTGACGATCGTGATCGGCGGCTCGCTCATCCTGTTCGCGTGGCGCTCGCCTCGAGTAGGCCTGGGCGGCGCGTTCAACGTGATCTCGCGCGAAGCGATGCTGCTCATGAACAACGTGCTTCTCGTGGTCGCCGCGGCGTCGGTGCTGCTCGGCACGCTCTATCCGCTCGCGCTCGACGCGCTGGGCCTGGGCAAGATCTCGGTCGGCCCGCCTTATTTCGAAAGCGTTTTCGTGCCGCTGATGGTGCCGGCGCTGCTGCTGATCGGCGTCGGGCCGATCGCCCGCTGGAAAAACGCGAGCCTGCCGGAGCTTGCGGTCAGGCTGCGCTGGGCGGCAGGCGCGAGCATCATCGTCGCGCTCGTCCTGCCGTTCACGCTCGGCCAGTGGTCGTGGGGCGTCAGTGCCGGCCTGCTGCTCGCGGCGTGGATCGCGTTCACGACCGTGTCGGCGCTGATACACCGGTTGCGAGGCGCCGCCGGTGCGACGCTCGCGGCCAGGCTGCGCGCGTCCTCGCCGAGCTATTACGGCATGCTGCTCGCGCACCTCGGGGTCGCGGTGTTCGTCGTCGGCGTGACGATGGTCAGGGGCTACGGCTCGGAGAAAGACGTGCGCATCGAGCCGGGTGAGACCGTCGAGCTCTCGGGCTACGTCTTCCGCCTGGCAGGCGTGCGCGAAGTGAACGGCCCGAACTACGTCGCCGCGCGCGGCACGATCGAGGTGACGCGCGACGGCAGGCGTGTGACGACGATGTACCCGGAGAAGCGGGTCTACACCGTCCAGCAGATGCCGATGACCGAAGCCGCGATCGACAGCGGCCTGACTCGCGATCTGTATGTCGCGCTCGGCGAAGCGGTGTCGCCGACCGCGTGGATCCGGCGCGTGTGGGTCAAGCCTTTCGTCGACTGGATCTGGTTCGGCTGCGTCATCATGGCGCTCGGCGGGCTGCTCGCCGTCGCCGACCGGCGTTACCGGATTGCCGCACGCCCCGCGGCGCGGACTTCGTCGGCGCCGATCGACACCGGCGCCGCGCCGGCAGCAGTGAGGTAGACCGCCATGTCCACCGAAGCGGTCACCAAAACCGGCTATGCGCGCTACCTCCTGATCGGCGGATTTTTCGTTCTCGTCGCGTTCCTCGCCGTCGGGCTGAAGCTCGACCCGCGCGAAGTGCCTTCGCCGCTGATCGGAAAAGCGGCGCCGGTTTTCGAGCTGCCGCAACTGCACGAGCCCGACAAGCGCTTCGGTCCGGCCGAGATGCGTGGCCGCGTGTGGATGCTCAACGTGTGGGCGTCGTGGTGCGTGAGCTGCCGCCAGGAGCATCCGGTGCTGATGGATCTGGCGCGCTCGGGTGCGCTGCCGATCTACGGCCTGAACTACAAGGACGAGCGCGGCGCGGGATTGGCGTGGCTGCAGCAGTTCGGCAACCCCTACCGGCTTTCCGCTTTTGACGCGAAAGGGCAGGTCGGGATCGACTACGGGGTCTACGGCGTGCCCGAGACTTACATCATCGATAAGCGCGGCGTCATCCGCTACAAGCAGATCGGCATCGTCACCCCCGAGATCGTGCAGACCAAGCTACTGCCGCTTGCCAAGCAGCTCGAGCTGGAGGGCTGAGTGGTGCGGGCTGCGGTCGTAAGCATGATGAACGTGCTGGTAATCCTGATGGTCTCGGCGTCCGTCGCATGGGCCGGCGAAGCCGCGCCTTCGGCGCCTGAGCCCGCGCTCGAGAAACGCGTCATGGCGATCTCCGAAGAGCTGCGCTGCCTCGTGTGCCAGAACCAGTCGCTCGCCGATTCGCACGCCGATCTCGCCATCGACCTGAAGAACCAGGTGCGCGAGAAACTGAAGCAGGGCATGAGCGAGCGCCAGATCGTCGAGTACATGGTCGAGCGCTACGGCGATTTCGTGCTTTACCGGCCGCCGCTCAAGGCGACCACTTTCCTGCTGTGGTTCGGGCCGTTCGCGTTGCTCGTCGCCGGTCTGATCGCGCTCTTCGTGCGGCTCGCCCGGCGAGGCGGGTCCGCGCCTGAAGCGCTGAGCGACGCCGACCATGCGCGCGCGACTGCGCTGCTCGACGCCGACAATCCGGCGGGTCCGCGATGATCGCTTTCATCGCGGTCGCCGCGCTGCTCGTCGCATGCGCGCTGCTGTTCGTCGTGCCTGCGCTGGTTTCCCGCCGCCGCCGTTCGGGCGTGCTGCGCAGCCACATCAACGCAGCGGTCTATCGCGACCAGTTGCGCGAGCTCGATTCCGACCTGAGCGCGGGAACCCTCGCACCGGACCAGTACGACAAAGCGCGCAGCGAGCTCGAAGGCCGTGTGCTGGAGGACCTCGGCGTAGCCGACTCGACCGAAGCTCCGCCTTCCCGCAGCCGATGGACTGCGATCGCGGCGGCAATCGCGGTGCCGGTGCTCGCGATCGGCCTGTATGCGACGGTGGGCACTCCACAGGCGTTGTCGCCGCAGGCCGCGTCCGCCGAATCTCCCCAGATCACCGAGCAGCAGGTCGTGGAAATGGTCGGGCGTCTCGCCGCGCGCCTGAAGGAGAAGCCGGACGACGCCGAAGGCTGGACGATGCTCGGCCGCTCCTACAGCGTGCTCGGACGTTTCCCGGAGGCGGCGCAGGCGTACGCCAATGCGGTGCAGCGCACGCCGAACGACGCGCAGCTGCTCGCCGATTACGCCGACGCCGTCGCCATGGCGCAGGGGCAAAAGCTCGAAGGCGAGCCTGAGAAAATCATCGCGCGCGCGCTCGCAGTCGATCCGCGCAACGTGAAAGCGCTCGCGCTCGCCGGCACCGTGAGCTTCGGCAGGAAGGATTACGCGGGCGCGGTGAAGCACTGGGAACGCATACTCGAAGTCGTGCCGCCGGATTCGGAGGTCGCGCGCTCGGTCGCCTCCAGCATCGCCGAAGCGAAATCGCTCGCGGGAGGCGCCATTGCCGCGCAGCCGCCGGCCGCGACTGCAGACGCCGGCAGCGTCAGCGGCGTCGTGAAGCTCGCGCCGCAGCTCGCCTCTAAAGTCGCGCCGACCGATATCGTCTTCATCTACGCGCGCGCCGCCGAAGGTCCGCGCATTCCTCTGGCTGTCATTCGCAAGCCCGCCGGCGAGCTGCCGCTGCAGTTCACCCTCGACGACACCATGGCGATGGCGCCGAACATGAAGCTCTCGGGGTTTCCGAAAGTGATCGTCAGCGCGCGCATCTCGAAATCGGGAAACGCGCAGCCGCAGCCGGGCGACCTCCAGGGCGCGAGCGGTGCGATCGGCAACACCGCGACCGGCGTGACCGTGGTGATCGACAGCGAAATTCACTGACCCTCGGCCGGTCATTCCAGGCTGACACTTGGGCGCGCTCACCGAAGTACTGAAGCTCCTGTTGTTGTCGGTGTTCGCCGTTGCGGTGCTGCGGCGGTTGCGGCTTCCGCCGATCGTCGGCTACGTGCTTGTCGGGGCGGTGGCCGGACCTCACGCGATGGGATGGCTCGCGGACACCGGCACGATTCGCGTTCTCGGCGAAGTCGGCATCGCGTTCCTGCTGTTCACCCTCGGGCTCGAGTTCTCGATCGCGCAGTTCCTGCAGTTAAA
>JAQGNC010000060.1 GCA_028292065.1 Betaproteobacteria bacterium | reverse complement strand
GCCGGTCAGGCGGCAGCGCCCCTGTCGGGGGGCGGCGGACCGCCTTCGCGCCGCTCGCGGCCGGGAAGCTTGAGGTAGCTCTTGCGGTCACGCATGCAGTCCTCGCACAGCGCGGCGACGTAGCCCCAGTCGCTGACGCACAGCGCGGCCAACGCGCCGCATTGCTCACAGACGTAGTCCACGCTCACCCCCGCGCGCCGCATAAGGAGGACTCGCCGCGGCTCGACGGCGCGCGGCGCTCGAACAGGCCGGTGACGTTTTCCGGCCCGAGTTGCCACGCCTGGAGCTCGTCGGTGCTCACCGTCGCACCGCCGATGCGCCAGTGGGACGGGCGGCGCGGGTGCGCGCGGCGCTCGATTCGGGGTTGGCTGGATTTAGCGATCATTTTCATGGATTTGCGTTCCTGTCAGCGGAGAATTGCAAACGCCGTACCGTGCACGCGTGGCCGACGACGGCGACGCTTTCCGATCGAGCGATTCGACGGGGGCAGAAAGGGACGCGGCTCAGCGCCGGACGGCCTGCGTGCCCAGGAGGAGGTAAGCGGCGCCTGACCACGCCGCGACGGCGACCGAAATGCTGCACCCGATGCCGAAACCCGCGGCGGGAATGATGAACAGCGGCACGTGGGCGGCGAGGGCCTCGGCGGAAGCGATGCCCAGAAAAGAGGCGAGCGCGATGAGCAACCAGCGGCGGGCGTAAGTGAGCAGGATCGAGCGGCGCTCGACGTTGTAGGAGAGCGCCTGCTCGCGGCTGCGATCGGTGCCGGTCGTCGCGTCCTTGAAAAAGGCGAACGGGTCGAGGTAGAGCAGGAACTGGTGCCGCAGCGGCAGCCTGGCGCGCGCCTCGCGCGTGAGCAGCGCTTCCACACCTGCGTGGTCGGGTGGGACTCTCATGGACGGTAGGCCCGGGTAGAGTTCGACAGTGTCACATCGTTTGGGGCAGTCACGATATGCAAAAGTTGCGCGCGCGCGAATCGGCGATCTGCGGAATAATCACCGCCTTGCCGAAAGCTGCGCCCCTCCGTGATCCCCTGGCTCGCCTCCGACCAGCCTTTTCCGCCCGTGCATCGCGCGCTGCGTGAGCCCAACGGCCTGCTCGCCGCGGGCGCGGACTTGTCGCTGCACCGCCTCCTCGACGCGTATCGCCACGGCATCTTCCCGTGGTACAGCGAAGGCGAACCGGTGCTGTGGTGGAGTCCCGATCCGCGCATGGTGCTCGTGCCCGGCGAGATCGCGATCTCGCGCTCGCTGAGGAAGCGCCTGCGGCGCCGCACGTATGAAATCCGCACCGACACCTGCTTCAGCGACGTGATGCGAGCGTGCGCCGAACCGCGCGAGGACCAGGCCGGAACCTGGATCACGGCGGAGATCGTCGCGGCGTACAGCGCGCTGCACGCCGCGGGCATGGCGCATTCGGTCGAAGCGTGGGCGCAGGGTGAGCTCGTCGGCGGCCTCTACGGTGTCGCGATCGGACGCATGTTCTACGGCGAGTCGATGTTCATGCGCGCGACCGATGCGTCCAAGGTCGCGCTCGCGCACCTCGCGCGCCAGCTCGAGCGCTGGAGCTTCGGCCTGATCGACTGTCAGATGGAAACCGCGCATCTCGCGTCGCTCGGCGCCGCGCAGATGTGCCGAAAGGATTTTCTACTGCGACTGACAGAGTTGGTAAACTATCCCACGCCCACCGGCCATTGGCGCTTCGACGATGACCTATTTGACTGACTTCCCGCTGTCGGTGCTGCAGTTCTACGCGACGGCGCCGTATCCGTGCAGTTACCTGCCGGAGCGGATGGCGCGCTCGCAAGTCGCGACGCCGAGTCATCTCATCGACGGCTCGGTCTACGGCGAGCTCGTCAGGGCGGGATTCCGCCGCAGCGGCGCGTTCACCTATCGTCCCTACTGCGACAACTGCCGCGCGTGCGTTCCGGTGCGTATCGTCGCGGAGGACTTCAGAGCGAACCGCGCGCAGCGCCGCGCGTGGAAGCGCCACGGCGCGCTCACTTCCGAAGTGCTCGATCTCAAATACAGCGCCGAGCATTACGCGCTGTACTTGCGCTACCAGTCGCGGCGCCACAGCGGCGGCGGCATGGACCAGGACAGCCGCGAGCAGTACCGCCACTTCCTGCTCCAGAGCAACGTCGACTCGCGCCTGATCGAGTTCCGCGAGGACGGCGCGCTGCGCATGGTGAGCATCGTCGACGAGCTCCAGGACGGCGTCTCGTCGGTGTACACGTTCTTCGACCCCGACGTCCCCGCCGCGAGCTTCGGCACGTACAACATCATGTGGCAGATCGATCTGTGCAGAAAGCTCGACCTGCCGTATCTCTATCTCGGCTACTGGATCGGCCTGTCGCGCAAGATGGCGTACAAGATCCAGTTCCAGCCGATGCAGGGCCTCGTCGACGGGCAGTGGCAGCCGCTTCAGGACAAGAGCGAAGAAGTGACGAGGTGATCGAGGTGACGTAGTGACGTCGTTACCGCGCCGCTCTCCCGCCTTCCGCCTCATCCCTCATCCCTCATCCCCGCTAAAATAGCGGGATGACTTACGCCCTGCTGCGCCCCGCGCTGTTCGCGCTCGAAGCCGAGACCGCCCACCACCTGACGTTGAACGCGCTGAAAGCCCTGGAAAGCGTCGGGCTGGTGCGTCCTGCGCGCCCGATTCCCGGCTGTGCGCGCGACGTCATGGGCATCCGCTTCCCGAACCCGGTCGGGCTTGCCGCGGGCCTCGACAAGAATGCCGAATACATCGATGCGCTCGGCGCGCTCGGCTTCGGCTTCATCGAAGTCGGCACCGTCACGCCGCGGCCCCAGCCGGGCAACCCGCGTCCGCGCCTGTTTCGACTGCCCGCGGCCGACGCCGTCATCAACCGCATGGGCTTCAACAATCTCGGCGTGGAACGCCTGGTTCAGAACGTGCACCGCGCGTCGTGGCGCGGCGTGCTCGGCATCAACATCGGAAAGAATTTCGAGACCCCGCTCGAGCGCGCCGCGGACGACTACGTGGCGTGCCTGCGCAAAGTCTATTCGCTCGCGACCTACATCACGGTGAACATCTCTTCGCCGAACACCAAAGGACTGCGCGACCTGCAGGCGTCGGCGCAGCTCGAAGCCCTGCTCGCCGCGCTGCACGCGGAGCGGCAGAAGCTCGCCCAGGATTACGGCAGGCGCGTGCCTCTCGCGCTCAAGATCGCGCCGGACCTCGCGGACGCGGAGATCGGCGTGATCGCCGAGTTGCTCGAGCGCTACGCGATCGACGGCGTCATCGCGACCAACACCACGATCGGCCGCGACGGCGTGACGTCGCTGCCGCACGGCGGTGAGACCGGCGGCTTGAGCGGCGCGCCGGTGAAAGCCAAGTCCACGCACGTGGTGCGCGAGCTCGCGCGCGCGCTCGCAGGACGCATCCCGGTCATCGGCGTGGGCGGAATCTCCAGCGGCGAAGATGCGCGCGAAAAAATCGCCGCCGGCGCGAGCCTCGTGCAGATCTATACCGGCCTCGTCTACAAGGGACCGGCGCTCGTCAGGGAATGCGTCGCGGCGCTCTGCGGACAAGACGGTGCGCCCGGGCGTTCCTGAGGAGATCGCGCTGGCGGGCGCAGTCGCGGTCATCGACGAGGCGCGGTGCATCGGATGCACCCTGTGCATCGCCGTCTGCCCGGTCGACGCGATCGCCGGCGCAGCCAAGCTGATGCACACCGTGGTCGCATCGATTTGCACCGGTTGCGAGCTGTGCATCGAGCCGTGTCCCGTCGACTGCATCAGCCTGCGCACCACCCTGCGGCCCGAAGGCGAGGAACGCCTCGCCGCGTCGGTCGACGCGCGCCGGCGCTGCGAAGCGCGTAACGCCCGGCTCGAGCGCGCCGAGTCCGAAAACCGCGCCCGGACCGCCGCCCGGCGTGTAGCCGCGGCCGACCGCAGGAAGCGCGACACGATCGCACGCGCGGTCGAGCGCGCGAGGCTGCGCCTGCAAAGCGGTCGAGCGTGACCTATTTCGCGAATTCGGCAGCATCGCGGCCGCACGCAACCGATTAAGCGCGCTTTCCACGTCAAGCTTGCCGCCCCGGGGCCGTTATGTGGTGAAACGGCTTTATCCGCACCGGGGGAGCCGCCGCATGCCGCGGAGCGACAGGGCGTGCGGTCGTCAATAACGACAAAAGGCGGGGCGAAAGATGGGAAAGCGACGAATCATGCCGAGCGAGCTCGCGATCGGCAGCGTCCTGGCGTGGGATGCGTACGACGAGAGCGGGCGGCTGCTGCTGCGCCGCGGGCAGGTCATCGCGAGCACCACTCAGCTCGACGGGCTGATGGAAAGAGGCCTTTACACCGGCCTCGACGTCGCCCGCGAAAAACCGGCTGCAAGCAGCTTCGACGTGACCCATTCAGCCGTTGCACTGGTGCTCGAAGCGCGGCGGCGGCTGCAGATCCTTTGCGCCCCCGGCACTGTAGCGAGCGGTTTCGCCGAGCAGGTCCTGCGCGTGCGCGAGTTGATACGCGAAGCGTGCCGGATCAGCCGCGACGCGTCTCTCGCCATGACCCTGCTCGACCGCAACGGCCGCTACTCGGTGCGCCATTCGGTCGACGCTGCGATCGCGTGTGAAGTCGTGGGCGCGGAGCTCGCCATCGCCGACGCCGAGCTCACCCCGATCGTCGCCGCCGCGCTGACGATGAACATCAGCATCATGGGGCTGATGGACGATCTGCAGGCGCAGAAAGATCCGCTCAGCGAGACCCAGCGCGAAACCATCCGCAGGCACCCCGAGGACGGCGCGGAGCTGCTGCGCGGCCGTGGGGTCGCCGACGAAGTCTGGCTGCGCGCCGTGCTGTCGCACCACGAGGCGATCGACGGCAGCGGCTACTTCCACGGCCGCAAAGGCGACGAAATACCGCTCTCGGCCCAGCTCGTATCGCTCGCCGACATCTACTGCGCGCGGATTTCGAGCCGCGACTACCGCCCGCCGCTGCGGCCGAACGCCGCGCTGCGCGCGCTGTTCCTCGAGCAGGGCAAGAAAGTTCGCGACGGCCTCGCGAGCCAGTTCATCAAGGCGATCGGCGTGTTCCCCGCGGGCACCCCGGTGCGCCTGGAAAACGGCGAGATCGCGGTGGTGATCCACCGCGGACAGAACGCCGGCAAACCTTACGTGTGCTCGATCCTCGGCGCCCACGGCATGCCGCTCGCGGTGCCGGTCAGGCGCGACACCAGCCTCGGCACCTACTGCATCAAGGAAGTGGTGAGCTGGCCCGAGCTCGGCGCGATCCCCAACATGCAGAGCCTGTGGGTCAGAGTCGCGGCGATCGCGTAAGCGCCCTTCAGACGAGAATCAGGCAGGCGCGGGGATTCGGGTCGGCATGCCGAGCTGAATCCACTCAAAAGAAAATGAGATACGCGGCGCCGAGCACGATGCCGTACTGCAGCGTCCGGTAGAGCGGGCGATTGCGCTGTTTGAGGCGCCGTGCGGCACCGCTGAAGCGCACAGCCACGGGGTGATAGACACGGCTGTAGAAGCGGTTGAGCGCCCCGACGGGCTC
>JAQGNC010000056.1 GCA_028292065.1 Betaproteobacteria bacterium | reverse complement strand
CCGGTCCCGTTGCCGACGGCCGAGACCAGCGGCGCCGAAGCGGTGGGCTGGCCGGTGGCGATCGCAAGCTTTACCTGCGCGCGCCTCGAATCGTCGATCGCGCGATTGAAGCCGAACGCAGCCGAATCGCCGCGCGCATTGACCAGGTATTGAAGCGCGAAGTAGTCGCGTTTCGCGCCGTCGTGCTCGATCTCGAAACCGTCGCCTTCGCGCGCGGCCGCGGCTTCATGTCGGCGCTCGTGCTGGACGTAGCGCGCGAAGCTCAGCGACTGCACCCCGGGGTAGCGGCCGACGACCGCGAGCGACTTGATGTAGGCGTCGAAATTCGCGCGCGTGGGCTCTCCCGACGCGTCGAACAGCGCCGCGATGCCTCGCAGCATTTCCTCGTAGCTGCGGATGCGGATCTCGATCGCGTGCGCGGCGTTGCGCGCATCGGTGTCGAAGCGCAGGTTTTCTTCGAAATCGTTGCGCTGGATCGCCCAGTAGCCGAGAAAGGCCGAGAAGATCAGGCCGCACACGAACGCGCCGCACTGAAGGACGCCGGGCGGAACACGCGATCGGTGCCGCGGGAGCGGCCCCGGCGTCGCGTGCGCGGCGGCGGATTTCACGAGCCGCTCAGGCGACCGCGGCTTCTGCGGGCGCGGCAGACGGCTCGCGCAGCTCGGTTTCCTGGTACCGACCCCTGATCTCGAGCACCTGATCGAAAGCGTCGAAGAAGGCGTCGACACACTCGGGGTCGAAGTGGCCGCCGCGGCTGTCGAGGATGAGGCTGGTCGCGCGATCGAGGTCCCACGCTTTTTTGTAGGGCCGCTCGCTGGTGAGCGCGTCGAAGACGTCGGCGACCGCGACGATCCGGCCGTGGAGCGGAATGTCCTTGCCCTTCGCTGCGTTCGGGTAACCGCTGCCGTCGAATTTCTCGTGATGGGAGATCGCGATGAGGCCTCCGGCCCGCAGCACCGGCGACGCGCTGTTCTCGAGGATCTTCTGGCCGATGACGGTATGCAGCTTCATGATCTCGAATTCTTCGGGGGTCAGCCGGCCGGGCTTCAACAGGATGTGGTCGGGTGTGCCGATCTTGCCGATGTCGTGCAGCGGCGAGGCGAGCAGGATGAGGTCGCACTCCTCTTCGCTCAGGCCGAGGCGATTTGCGATCACGCGCGAATAATTGGACATGCGCATGATGTGCTCGTGCGTCTCGGGATCGCGGTGTTCCGCGGCACGGCCCAAGCACAGCAGGGTCTCGCGCTCGCGCGCGGTGATTTCGCGAGTCGCGTTGGCGACCTCGTCGGCGAGGAGCAGCGCGCGGTTGGCGAGCTTCTTCTGGCTCGAGCGCAGCGCGAGCATGTTGCGCGCGCGCGCCTGGAGCTCGATCTGGTCGAAAGGCTTGTTCAGGAAGTCGTTGATGCCGAGCTCGAGCGCGCGGTGCCGGAGCTCGCGATCGTCCGCCGCGGTCACCATGAGCAGGGGCGTGTCGGCCTTGGCCGGCATGGCCCTGAAAGCGCGCGAGAACTCGATGCCGTCCATCTCGGGCATGAGGTAGTCGACGATCACGAGGTCGGGATCGTTCACGGCGCACCAGGCGAGCGCCTGCGCGGCGCTGGTGAAAGGCAGCGCCCGGCAATGAGGCATCTTCTCGACGAGCCTTCGCAGCAGCGCGATGGTGATCGGCGAGTCATCGATGATCAGGATGTCCATGGGGACCTGGTTATGGCTCGTGGTTGTTGTGGCTGTTAACGGCCGCCGCGCGGCCGTGTTTAGTCCGACGAGCCCGCGCCGGCGCCGCCGTCGTTCTGATCGACCGCGAAAAGCACCTCCACTTCGTTGCCCGCACCGCGATATTCGACGCCTTCGCACACCCGCCTGAGCAGCCCGATGCCTCGGCCGTAAGGCGCGTCGAGCGTCGCCTCGTGCGCAAGCGCGGCCTCGAAATCGAAGCCCGATCCGGTGTCCTTCACGACGATGCTCAGCATCGGGCGCGAGTCGCGGTCGAAACCGGCGATGCGCACGTGGATTCCTCCGCTCGTCAGCGCGGCGAGCTTCGCCTGGCGCAGGTGCACGTAGCGCTGGAAACCCTCGGGCTCGAGCTTGATCAGCGAATCGAGCCCGAGCACGCCGTGGTCGAGCGCGTTGGTCACGAGCTCCGAGAGCACGAGGAAAAGCTTGGGGTTGCGCACGCACCAGCCGTGCATGCGGCTCACCACGTCGTGCAGCAGCGGAACGACGTCGACGGTTTTGAGTTGCTCGGCCGACAGGCCGACCTCGAAGTGCCAGTCGCCCACGTGGCCCACGCGCTGCTGGACCGGCAGCACCGAGGCCGGGGCGGCGTACTGGCCCGGAATGCACGTGATCACCACCGCCGACACGTCGTCATTCGTCGCCGCGGTGCCGCCGATGGCGATGCAGCGTTCCTTCAACCGGTCGAGGCGAGTCGCCGGCGCGTGCGGTCCGAGCAGCTCGGCGAGCAGCTTCGCCCCCGAGTCGGCTGCGGACCAGCCCGCGGCTTCGAAGAGGCCGTCGGAGCACGAGATCACCTGGCACGGCTCGTCGTAGCGATAGATCTCCGGATCGGTGCTGAACAGGTTCTCAGGTGCGACGCCGAGCGCGAGATTGCGCGAGCGCGCGAGATGCAGGAGGTTGCCCTGCTCGCCGATCACGCACAGCGGCGGATTGCCGCCGTTCCAGATCTCGATCACCTGCTCCTTGAAGTCGACGGCGATCAGCGTCGCGGCGACGAAGTGCTCGACCGGCAGAAGCCGGCGTATCTTGCCGTTCATCTCCTCGACGATGGTCGAGAGCGGATAGCCTTTCTCGGTCATGCGGTAGAAAGGCTGGGTCACCGGAAGCGCGGAGAGCGCGGCAGCGAGCCCGTGTCCGGCGCCGTCGGCGAGCATGACGTGCAGCCTGCCCGACGGGGTGCGCGCGGCGGCGACGAGATCGCCGCTGAAAACGCTCGCGGCCGCGGTCCAGTGCTGCAGTACCGACTCGTCGAGCAGATCGTGGGTCGCCAGCCGGCGGATCACGTGTTCGGCAGTGCGGTTCTGCTCGTCCTCGGCGGCGCGATACGCGGCCAGGCGCGCGCTGCGGTCTTCGAGCTCGCGCTGGAGGATGAGGGTTCGCGACACCGCGCGCATCTTCGCGCGCAGCACGGTGTAGCTGATCGGCTTGACGAGGTAATCGTCGCCGCCGCGCTCGAGCGCGCGGATGAGCGCGCCGCTGTCGGGAGTCGCGGAGAGAAAGACGATCGGCAGCCAGCGCTCGTGCGCCGCGCCGCGGATGCGCTCGGTCGCTTCGTACCCGCCCATCACCGGCATCTCGACGTCCATGATGACGATGTCGGGACGCCGGCGTATGACCGCCTCGACCGCTTCGAGGCCGTTGCTCGCGATCTCGACCTGATAGCCCATGCGCTTCAGAAAGCGCGAGAGCAGCACCTGAGCCTGCGGGTGATCGTCGACCACCAATACACTGTGCGAGGACGCCGTGGCGACCGCGGAGACCTGCCCTGAAACCAGTTCCATCGGATGCCCCCTCAGCGCATCGGGAACATGGCGGCGAAATTCGCCACGTCGAGGATTTCCTTCACCATGCCGCCGCAGTTGAGCAGCGACACCGGCAGCGCGCGGGCGTCGGCGTGGTCCTTCAGCAGGAGCAGCATGCCCAGCGCCGAGCTGTCGAGGTACTCGACGTCCTCCATGTCGACGTCGATCTGGCTGACCGCGGGCTCATTCAGAGCGGCTTCATAGCAATCCTTGAATTCGCGGTGCCCGCTGAAATCGAAACGCCCGGTGAGGCGTATGCGCGCGACGGTCTGTTCGGTGATGAGGTGCGCTTGCATGATGTGCCTGCCGGGTCGTAGAGGATGCTGGGATTAACGGCTGCCGGCGCGCGCTCTTGAGGCTCCTGTCGGGCGCCTGAAAGGGAGGGGGTCTGACCCCGGCTGGGGTCTGACCCCGGCTTTTTGGGGTCAGACCCCGGTTTTGTTGAGACCCCGGTTTAGCGCCGGGCGCTGCCCGCCACCGCCAGCCGCGCCAGCAGCGCCGACGCAATGTCCGCGAGCGGGAGGATTTCCTCCACGCCGCCCTGGGCGATGGCTTCCTTGGGCATGCCGAAGACGACGCACGAAGCTTCGTCCTGGGCGTAGGTGTAGGCGCCTTTGCTGCGCAGCTCGGCCATGCCGGCGGCGCCGTCCTTGCCCATGCCGGTGAGGATCACTGCGAGCACGTTGGCGGCGCCCGAGCGCGCGGCGGAGCGGAAGAGCACGTCGACCGAGGGGCGGTGGCGGTTGACCGGTTCCGACTGCGACAGCAGCGTCGCATAGCCGCCGCCGCTCTTCTTCAGCATGAGGTGCGAGTGCCCCGGCGCGATGTAGGCGTGGCCGGGGAGGACCCGCTCGCCGTCGACGGCCTCCTTGACGCTGATCGCACACAGCGAATCGAGCCTCGCCGCGAACGAGCGCGTGAAGCCTTCGGGCATGTGCTGCGCGACCAGGATGCCGGGGGCGTTCGCGGGCATCTGGACCAGCACGTCCTTCACCGCTTCGGTCCCCCCGGTGGAAGCGCCGATCACGATGACGTTGTCGTGCCACGCGGTTTTGGCCGGGCCCGCGTGCGGGGCGGCAGCCGCGCGAGCGGGCACCGCCGGTAGCTTCGGCCGCCCGAGCGCAGCCGCGCGGATCTTCGTAGTGACCTCGACCGCGTAATCCGCGAGGCCGCTCGCGCCGTTCTTCGGCTTGGCGACGAGCTCCATCGCGCCGAGCTCGAGCGCGCGCAGCGCCACTTCCGAGTTCGTTTCGGCAAACGCCGAGACCATCACCACCGGCATGGGCCGCAGCCGCATCAGCTTCTCGAGAAACTCGAGCCCGTCCATGCGCGGCATTTCCATGTCGAGCGTGATCACGTCCGGGTTCAGGCTGCGGATCATCTCGCGCGCCACCAGCGGGTCCGATGCGCCGCCGATCGCCTCCATGTCGGGCTCGGCGTCGATGATCTCGCACAGGAGGTGGCGCATCACCGCGGAATCGTCGACCACGATCACCCGCAGCTTTCGCGCGGCGAAGCTCACCCGAAGAGCTCCACTTCCCCGGCGGGCTCGGCGACGATCTGCGAACGGTAAGTACGCTCGCGCTCGAAGATGGTGTCGTTGCGGGTCTCGGTCAGGCGCTTGACCCGCACCTTTCCGGTTTTCGCGAACTGGTAGACCTTGCGCGGGAGGGTTCCGCCGAGGTCCTGGGCCGCGACCTGGATGTTCTCGGTCTTCAGGTAATCGAGCACGAAAGCCGCGTTGCGGTCAGCGACATTGCCCGCGGAGAGTGCGCGCAGCACGTTGCCGCCGCCGAACACTTTGGCTTCGAGCGCGTTGCGGCGGGCGCCGAGCTTGAGCAGCTGGTTGATCAGCAGCTCCATCGCAAAGCTGCCGTAGCGTGCCGACGCGGAAGCGACGCCGTCGCCGCTGCCGGGGCCTTCGGGCAGCATGAAATGGTTCATCCCGGCGATCCCGTACCGCGGATCGCGTATGCACGCGGCGACGCAGCTGCCGAGCACGGTCACGATCAGCATGTCGCGGTCGGTCACGTAGTACTCGCCCGGGAGGATCTTGACCGCGTCGATGTTCTGGGTGCGATCGAAATATAAATTGGTGGCGACGTGCTGAAGCTCGTTTTTCATCGGGTGCGCTTCGTTCACCGCGCAGCCGCGGCGGCAGGCCGCACGGCGGGCGCGAGCTCGTAGACCGTATTGCCGCGCAGGCGGAACACGTCGGCGGAGTGCAGAAAGCTTTCGGAATGACCGGCGAAGAGCAGCCCGTCGGGCCGCAGCAGCGGCGCGAGGTTCTGCAGGACTTTGCGCTGCGTCGGCTTGTCGAAATAGATCATCACGTTGCGGCAGAATATCGCATCGAACGGCCCGCGCACCGGCCAGCGGGTGTCGAGCAGGTTCAACTGCCGGAAAGTGATGAGGTCGCGAAGCTCCTGGCGCACCTTCACCGTGCCGGCGTTGGCGCCGGCGCCTTTCAGGAAAAACTTGCGCAGCTGCTCGGGTTTCAGCTTCTCGACGCGGTCTTCGGTGTACACGCCCGACGCGCCTTTGGCGAGCACGTTGGTGTCGAGGTCGGTCGCGACGATCGACACCGGCGGTGTGAAACTGCCGAACGCGTCGACCACGGTCATCGCGAGCGAGTACGGCTCTTCGCCCGTCGACGCGGCGGCGCACCAGATGTTCAGCGGCTCTTTGCTGCCGCGGCGGCGCTCCAGAAAGCGCGTGAGCTCGGTGAAGTGATGCGGCTCGCGGAAGAACGACGTGAGGTTGGTGGTGAGCGCGTTGACGAAAGCTTCCCACTCCTCGTGGTCGTTCGCGTCGCCTTCGAGAAGCGCGACGTAGTCCGAAAAACGCGACATGTTCCGCGCGCGCAGGCGCCGCGCCAGACGGCTGTAGACCATCTCCTGCTTGCTCGCCGCGAGCGAAATCCCCGCGTGCGCGTAGATCAGCTTGCTGATCCGCTGGAAATCGGCGCTGGTGAAAACGAATTCGCGTGCCGGGTCGGCGTGCTCGACCTGCTGTTGCATGGCGATCCTTGAGTGAGGTGTGTGACGGGTCTCGCGGCGCTGACGCTTTGCGAGGGCGCGGGCCGCTTACCCGCGTCGAAAGCACGAGCAGCGGCCCGGTCGTGCGAGCTCCGAATTCGGGCGCTTCAGGCGGCTGCGCGCATCTGCGGCCTGG
>JAQGNC010000032.1 GCA_028292065.1 Betaproteobacteria bacterium | reverse complement strand
AGGCGAGCACGAAGGTTGCGAGCTTCAGGCGGAGGATGGGTGTGGTCATTGGGTTTATTCCTTTCTTTGTGCTTTCGTTGGTGCGGCTGCCTGGGATCGAACCGGGGTCAGACCCCCATGAAGCCGGGGTCTGACCCCAACCGGCAAAAACCGGGTCCGTCACCGTCTGCCCCGTTGAAGTCAGCCCCGGCCGTGCCTATCTATAGGGATGTCTTGTTTCCGCAGCAGGGGTAGCGCTTACACACCGACGGGTGGTCGATGAAGTACAAGGATTATTACGCGACGCTCGGCGTCGACAAGAAGGCGAGCGCCGACGAGATCAAGAAGGCGTACCGCAAGCTCGCTCGCAAATACCATCCGGACGTCTCCAAGGAGAAAAACGCCAAGGAGAAGTTTCAGGACGTGTCCGAAGCGTACGAGACGCTGAAGGATGCCGAACGCAAAGCCGCTTACGACCAGCTCGGCAGCCACCAGGCCGGCCAGGATTTCCGTCCCCCGCCCGACTGGGAGCAGCAGTTCAATCAGGGCGATTTCCATTTCGAGGACGTCGACCTCGCGGACCTCTTTGCGGGTCTCGGCGGCGGCCGCGGCGGCGGGTTCGCCGGGGCACGCGGCGGGCGCGCGCGGCGCGACATGCCGATCCCCGGCGAGGACTTCGAGGTCACCGCCCAGATCACCCTCGAGCAGGCGTACCACGGCACGATGCTCGAGCTGAACCTGCAGATCCCCGAGTACGACGACCAGGGCAGGCTGCGGCGGATCCCCCGCAACTTCAAGGCGCGCATTCCGCCCGGCGTGGCCGACGGCGAGCGCCTGCGGCTGCGCGGCCAGGGCGGCAAAGGGGCCAACGGCGGGCGCGACGGCGATCTCTACATCAACGTGAAGCTCCTGCCGCACCGGCTGTACCGCGTGACCGGTCGCGATCTCTACCTCGATCTTCCGCTCGCGCCGTGGGAAGCGGTGCTCGGCACGAGCGTCGAGCTGCCGACGCTCGCCGGCACGGTGCGGCTGAAGATTCGCCCGGGAACCCAGGCGGGGCAGCAGCTGCGTCTCGCCGGGCGCGGCCTGCCGAAACCGGGTCAGGAGGGCGACCTCTATGCGATCGTGCAGATCGCCGTGCCGTCGACGGTCGCGGACAAGGAGAAGGAGCTTTATACGGAACTGTCGAAGGCTTCGACGTTCAATCCTCGTTCACACTTCGAAGCGGAGGACCGTAGTGAAACTGGAGCTCACTGAGGCGCTGTGGCTCGACGAGAGCGGCGCGGTCACGCTCTTCGAGCTGGCGGAGTGCTCGGGAATGAGCGAAGCGGAGCTCGTCGAGCTCGTCGAGCTCGGGGTGATCGAGCCGCTCGATCCCGACGCGGGACAATGGAGCTTCGGCTCGCGCTGCATCGTCGCCGCGCGCGCCGCGTCGCGCCTGCGCAGGGATTTCGAGCTCGACAGCCCGAGCCTCGCCGTCGTCCTGTCGCTGCTCGAGCGCGTGCACGAGCTCGAGAGCGAGGTGCGGCACATGCACGCGCGACTGCCTCGCATGCGGCGCTAGTGAGGTGATTCTCAAATTCGCGTCACAATCCGTTCGCCCTGAGCAGGCGCACTGCGCCGCAGTCGAAGGGTGAACGGCAGTGTTCGTGCTTCGACAAGCTCAGCACGAACGGCCTTCCATACTTCTGCGAATTTGTGACTCGCCACCCTAGCGGCATGGCCCTTGCAGTGATGTTGAAACAACCTTCAGACATGAAAAAGGAGCACTCATGACGGCCACGACGACGATGCAGGGCATACAGGACAAGCTCGGCTTGTCGAGCAAGCCTCACGCGATCGAAGAGAAGCTCGACAACGCGGTGGAAGACAGCTTCCCCGCCAGCGATCCGGTGTCGCTCGCAATGCCGCACCATCGTGAGGAGCTCGACCTGCACACGCGATCGTCGACCACGATGTGGCTGGTCGGCGGCGGTCTGCTCGCGATCATCGCGCTGATCGCGCTGCGGCGTTAGACGCAGCATTCTCGACACGCCGGCTGTTTCGCTTTCCGGCGTGCGCTTCAAAAGAGGCCGGCAGTTTCTCTGCCGGCCTTCGTTTCAAAAGGCCGGCAGTTTCACTGCCGGCCTTCGTGTTTCCACAGGTGCCGCCGCAACGCTCATGCTCGGGCCTAAGCGTTGAATCGCCGCGCTTTTCACCTTTTCGGCATTGGCGTAGCATATGAAGCTTCAGCCCCATCAAACGTGAGGCGCAGGCTCGGGCAGTGAGAGGTTTCAAGTCCACCAGCGCCCTGAAAATACTGGGCGCACTGGAGGACCATGAAGCCGACTGATATTGGGCAACCCGACTATTTCCACAAGGTCGTCGATTGTCAGTGGGCGTGTCCCGCCCACACCCCCGTCCCCGAATACATCCGCCTGATCTCGGCAGGCCGCTACAGCGAGGCCTACCTCGTCAACTGGAAGTCGAACGTCTTCCCCGGGATACTCGGCCGCACCTGCGACCGCCCGTGCGAACCGGCGTGCCGGCGCGGACGCGTCGAGGAAGTCAACGCCGAGAAGCCCGAACCGGTCGCCATCTGCCGCCTGAAGCGCGTGGCCGCCGACAACAAGTCGGACATCCGCGCGCATCTGCCCAAAGCGCCCAGGATCAAGAACGGCAAGCGCGTCGCGCTGATCGGCGCAGGCCCCGCGTCGTTGACTGTCGCGCGCGATCTCGCCCCGCTCGGTTACCACGTCACGATATTCGACGGCGACACTCGCGCCGGCGGAATGATCCGCACCCAGATTCCACGCTTCCGGCTGCCTGAAGCGGTCATCGACGAAGAAGTCGGTTACATCCTCGATCTCGGCGTCGAGTTCCGCTCGGGTACGCGCATCGACAGCCTCAAAGCGCTGCTCGATCAGGACTATGACGCGATATTCGTCGGCACCGGTGCGC
>JAQGNC010000016.1 GCA_028292065.1 Betaproteobacteria bacterium | reverse complement strand
GGCAGCAGCGCCGCCTGAAGTCGCGGTCCCACCGGTGGTGCCGGTGCTGGTCGAACCCGAGCTGCTCGTGGTGCCGGACGAGGTCCCGCCGGTCGTGAGCGATGGCACCGTCCCCGGCAGGCTTGGTATCCCGCCGGGCAGGCTCGGAATGCCGCCCGACAAGGTCGGCACACCGCCAGGCAATGCCGGAACGGACGGCACGCTCGGCCCGGTCGTGCCGACCGGTGGGGTGATTACCGTCGTCACACCGGAGGTGGTCGTCGGCGGAATCACGACAGGGGTTCGCCCCGCGGGCGCCCCGGTCGCTGCCGAAGGCGTCGTGGTCGTCGGGGGGGCTGTAGACGCGGGCGTGCCGCCGCCAGTGACCACTCGCGGGGTCCCGCCGTCCGGCAGCACGCAGTTCACGTCGCGGTTGGAGCAGAAGTCCGGCATCGTCGTGCGCTCGGTCGAGTCCGCGGCCAGGACGCCGCCCGACAGCGCAATGGCCCAGAGCGCTGCGGCGGCGGCGGAAGCGGCGATAGTCGCGATTCGTCTTTGCATGGAGGGCTCCTCCGGAAAGTGTTTTGCACGCTGCAAGCAACGGGCCGGACAGAGCCGCCGGCAACCGGCCGAGCTGCGGTTATACTGGCTCTGCGCCGCCGCGCCGCGCGCGTGCGCGGCGAATACGGCTCGATGCCGAACAAGATGATCGCAGCGGCCGCACGGCGCCGCGAGCGGGAGTGCCTGAAGGAGGGAGCGATGATAGACGTCCATACCTGGCCTACGCCCAACGGCCACAAGGTGCACATCATGCTCGAGGAGACCGGCCTCGAGTACCGCGTCCACCCGGTCAACATCCGCGAAGGCGACCAGTTCAAGCCGACTTTTCTCGAGATCAGCCCCAACAATCGCATCCCGGCCATCGTCGACGACGACGGTCCCGGCGGAAAACCGATCTCTCTTTTCGAGTCCGGCGCGATCCTGCTTTATCTCGCGTCGAAAACGGCGAGCTTGCTGCCCGTCGACATCGTGGAGCGGTGGACGTGCGTGCAGTGGCTCATGTGGCAGATGGGCGGCCTGGGGCCCATGATGGGACAGGCGAACCACTTTCGCCGATATGCCAAAGACAAGATCGAGTACGCCATCGACCGCTATACCAGCGAAGCCAATCGCCTCACGAACGTCCTGGACAAGCGCCTCGCCGAATCGGAATACGTCGCAAGCGACGAATACAGCATCGCCGACATTTCGATCTTCCCGTGGCTGCGCGGCGCCGAAACCCGCGGCGTCATGCTCGACGACTATCCGAACGTGAAGCGCTGGTTCAACGGTATCAACGCGCGTCCCGCAGTGCAGCGAGGCCTCAAGGTGCTCGCCGATGCGCAATCGAGCGCACCGCACGATCCGAAGTCGTGGGAGATCATGTTCGGCAAGACCCAGTTCCAGCGGCGCTGAGCGAGCCAGGCAGTCGGGGGGCGTAGAAGGAACAACTGCTGGATTTCGCGGCATGCGCAACGGCTTACACCACTCCGAAATAGAGTAAAATCACACCCCCGCGGCACAGCAAGTCCAAAGGCGCTTGCTATGCCGTTGCTTTTTTTGACGCCAACGAAACGGTAGCGCAGAAGGAACGCTCATGAACCAGACCGCCACAGCGGCTCACGTCGAACCGGCCATGCAAATCCCGGCTTACGTCACGAACGAGAAGCTCAAGAGCTGGGTCGCCGAAGTCGCCCAGCTCACCAAGCCGGACCGGATCCACTGGTGCGACGGCTCGCAGGAGGAGTACGACCGCCTGAACCAGGAGATGGTCGACTCCGGAATGCTCATCAAGTTGAACGACGCGAAACGCCCGGGCAGCTTCCTCGCGCGCTCCGATCCCGACGACGTCGCGCGCATGGAAGACCGCACCTTCGTCTGCAGCCGCGACAAGGAAGACGCGGGTCCCAACAACAACTGGGTCGAGCCCGCCGAAATGAGGGCGACGCTCGACAAGCTGTTTGACGGCTGCATGCGCGGGCGCACGATGTACGTAATCCCTTTCAGCATGGGCCCGCTCGGATCGCACATCGCGCACATCGGCGTCGAGCTCACCGATTCGCCGTATGTGGTCGTCAGCATGCGCATCATGACGCGCATCGGCCGCAAGGTGCTGGACGTCCTCGGCTCCGACGGCTACTTCGTGCCGTGCCTGCACTCGGTAGGCGCGCCCATCGGGCCGGGCCAGAAAGACGTGCGCTGGCCGAGCAACAAGGAACACAAGTACATCGTCCACTTCCCTGAAGACAAGTCGATCTGGTCTTTCGGCAGCGGCTACGGCGGCAACGCGCTCCTCGGCAAGAAATGCTTTGCGCTGCGCATCGCCTCGATCATGGCGCGCGAGCAGGGCTGGCTCGCCGAGCACATGCTGATCCTGGGCATCCAGCCCCCCGGGGGCAAAAAGCATTACATCGCGGCGGCGTTTCCGAGCGCGTGCGGCAAGACCAATCTCGCCATGCTCGTCCCGCCGAAGGCGCTCAACGGCTGGAAAGTGACCACGATCGGTGAGGACATCGCGTGGATCAAGCCGGGCAAGGACGGGCGCCTGTATGCGATCAACCCCGAAGCCGGCGCTTTCGGTGTCGCGCCCGGGACCTCGGAAGAGACCAACGCAAACTGCCTCGCAGCGCTGCACGAGAACACGATCTTCACCAACGTCGCGATGACGGCTGACGGCGACGTGTGGTGGGAAGGTCTCACCAAGGAACCGCCCAAAGACCTCACCGACTGGCAGGGCAATGCGTGGACGCCCGAGAGCGGCAAACCCGCAGCGCACGCGAATGCGCGCTTTACCGTCGCCGCCGAGCAGATCCCCTCGATGGACGAAGACTGGGACAACCCCGAAGGCGTGCCGATCAGCGCGTTTCTTTTCGGCGGCCGGCGCACGACGACGGTGCCGCTCGTGGCGGAAGCCTACGACTGGACGCACGGCGTGTACATGGCCGCGACGATGGCCTCGGAAACGACCGCGGCAATCGTCGGCAAAGTGGGAGTGGTCCGGCGCGACCCGTTCGCGATGCTGCCGTTCTGCGGCTATCACTTCGGCGACTACTTCCAGCACTGGTTGAAGCTCGGCAAGCAGCTTTCGGAGACGCCGAAGATTTTCAGCGTCAACTGGTTCCGCCGCGATGAGAACGGCAAGTTCATGTGGCCGGGTTACGGCGAGAACATGCGGGTGCTCAAGTGGATCGTCGAGCGCTGCCAGGGCACGGCGGGCGCGGTCGATACGCCGATCGGGCGCATGCCGCGTTATGAGGACCTCGACCTGCAGGGCCTGAACATCAGCCGCGAAGCCTACGAAAAGCTCGCGGCGGTCGACCCCAAGGCCTGGCGCAACGAAGTGCAGGACCACGGCAAGCTCTTCGACCAGCTGAAGAGCCGCCTGCCCGGCGAGATGGAAGACAAGCGCAAAGAGCTCGAGAAAGCGCTGAGCTGAAGCAGGAGCGCGTTGAAAGAAAAAGGGCACCTTCGGGTGCCCTTTTTTATAGCGCAGGCTACTCG
>JAQGNC010000670.1 GCA_028292065.1 Betaproteobacteria bacterium | reverse complement strand
AACGACGAGCAGCATTCCGAGGAGCGGCGTGTCCGCCCAGATCGGACGATTGGTCACAGCGAGCAGCACGCCGGTGTAACCCGCGACGTAGAGGCCGAAGCAAGCGCCGACGATCGCGATCGCGCGTCCCAACATTCCCGGCGGCCGCAAGCGCCGCGCGGGCGGCCACGACAGCCGTCCGTTTTCGGCGAGCGCGCCGAGGAACGACAAGAGCGCGAATGCGCCGAATGCGACGAGCGCCCACGAACCGATCGACATCGGCGACCAGTACTTGAACATCGGGCGCCAGGTGTGGTTTTCGACCAGCAGGTGCCAGAAGCGATCGGGCCGGCGCAGGTCGAACAGCAGCAATATCCCGCTCAAGATGAGGCACGGCAGGACGACGTAATAGCCGGCGCGCGCGAGCGGACGATCCTCGGGGCGGCCGAGAAGGTCGATGAGCGTTGCCAGCAGATAGCAGCCGCCGGCGAGACCGCCGAAGAAGAAATAGAAGACGATCTGCCATTCCCATCCGGGCGCGACGGTGAACCACGTGTTCGAAGGAATGCCGCTCATGGCCGGTCCTCCGCGCTCTCGCTCGCCCCGCGCTCACGGAAATTGAAGATGCCGATCAACGCGACGAGCACCGCGCCGAGCACCGAGAACACCGAGCCCGGCACCAGGTTGCGGCTCGGCAGCTTGGGGTCGGGCGGCAGGCCGTAGACCTCGGGTTTGTCGACCAGCAGGAAGAACGAATTGAGGCCGCCGAGGAATTTCTCGTCGGCGCCGTAGAGGTGCGCGCGTTTCTCGCCGCCGGCGTGGAGCTGCTCGACGCGCTTGCCGGCGCGCTCGCGCAGCTCGCGCACCGGCCCGAACTGGATCGAATCGGTCGGGCACGCTTTGGAGCACGCGGGCTCCATGCCCGCCTGCAGCCGGTCGTAGCACAGGGTGCATTTCTGCGCGGTGTTCGACGCCGGGTTGATGTCGATCACGCCGAAAGGACACGCCGCGATGCACGCGCGGCAGCCGTTGCAGGTGTCCGACTGGATCACGACCGTATCGAACTCGGTGCGGATGATCGCGTTGGTCGGACACACTTCGAGACAGCCCGCCTGCACGCAATGCTTGCACACGTCGCTCATCAGCAGCCAGCGCCCGTCCTTGCGGTCTTCGGTGAACTGCTCGACGAACTTCACGTGCCGCCAGTGGATGCCGTCGAGCCGCCGCGTGTTGTCGTAGCTGTTCCCGCTCAGCGTATTGCGGCCGCCGTTGGTGGCGGGCAGCTGGTTCCACTCCTTGCACGCGACTTCGCACGCCTTGCAGCCGATGCAGACGGTGGTGTCGGTGAAAAAACCCATGGGCTCTGACATGAAATCTCCTGGCGCTACGCTCGCTCGACGTTGCACACGAAAGCCTTGCCTTCGTGCATCGACACGTTCGGGTCTCCCACCATCGATGAGAGCTCGTTGACGACGTCCCCCGTGGTCAGACCTTCATAACCCCAGTGCCACGGTATGCCGACGTGATGGACGCGCCGGCCGGCGATCGTGAAAGGCCGCAGCCGCCGCGTCACCAGCGCTTTCACTCGTACCGATCCGCGAGGCGTGGTGACGCGGACCCAGTCGAGATTCGCGATGCTTTTTTCCGCAGCGAGCTCGGGCGTGATCTCGATGAAAGGCTCGGGCTGCAGCTCGGCGAGCCACGGTTGCCAGCGGCTCATCGCCCCGGCGAGGTACTGCTCGGTGAGGCGGTAAGTCGTGATGATGTAGGGGTACTTCGGGTCGCCGAAAGTCGCGAGCGGATTGGCCGGGTCCTTCCAATACTTCACGACGGGGCTCGTCTGCTGCTTGTAGACGGGATTGCGCACCGCCGACTCCATCGGCTCGTAATGCGTGGGCAGCGGACCGTCCACCAGCCCGGTGGGCACGAACAGCCAGCCCATGCCGTCGGCCTTGAGGATGAACGCAGCGGTGCCGGGCAGCGCATCCATGCCGACTCCGCCGGGTTTAGGCTTGTCGTTCGGCGGCTTGGTCGCTGGAAAATCGGGAACGTCGTAGCCGGCCCACTTTTTCTGTTCGCTGTCCCACCACACCCACTTCTTGCGCTCGCTCCACGGCTTGCCGTCCGGGTCGGCGGACGCGCGGTTGTACATGATTCGGCGGTTCGCGGGCCACGCCCACGCCCAGTTCAGATGGGCGCCGCGCTGGCCGGGTGCATCGGGCGTGCGTCTCGCGGCGAGGTTCTTGTCGGGCGCGGGGTAGACGCCCGAATAAATCCACGACGCGCACGTCGTCGAGCCGTCGTCTTTCAGGTCGCCGAATCCCGAGACGTGCCGGTTCGGCTCGCCCGAGTAGTACCCATTCATCTCCCGCAGGATCTTGAGCGCCGAAGGCTCACCCAGCTTTCGCTCGTGCTCGTTCTCGTGCTCGAAATCCCACAGCAGCGCCTTGAATCCCTGGTCGCGAGGCAAGTTGGAATCGGCGTAGAGCTTCTTCAGGCGCTTGCCGAGGTCGTAGGTAAAGAGCGTGTCGGCGCGGCAGTCTCCGGGCGCCTCGGCGGCCTTGTGGTGAAACTGGAGCATGCGCTGGGTGTTGGTGAACGTGCCTTCGAGCTCCGCCACCTGGGTCGACGGGAAGAAGAAGACTTCGGTGCCGATGTCCTGCGTCTTCACTTCGCCGTTGCGCACTTCGGGCGCGTTCTTCCAGAACGTCGCGCTCTCGTGTACCCAGTTATCCTTCACGACGAGCCAGTCGAGCTTGCGCATCGCCGCGCGCTCGAGCTTTGCGTTGAGCGACATCGCCGGGTTCTGGCCGATGCACAGCATGCCTTTGACGCGGCCTGCGTTCATCGCGGCGAAGGTCGCCATGTGCGAGTGGTCGCCGACGATCTTCGGATGCCAATCCCAGCCGAACTGGTTCCCCGCCGTCGCGTTGTCGCCGTACATCGACTTCATATACGAGACCACGTATTTCGGCATGTTCGCCCACCACCCGGTCGGCAGGGTCTCGGCGGTAAGGTAGTCGTCGAGCGTGTCGTGTTTCTTGAGCGCGGTCGGGTGCGGCATGTAGCCGTGGATCGAGTGGTAGAGCGTCGGCACGTCGGTCGAGCCCTGGATCGACGCGTGTCCTCGCAGCGCCATCACGCCTGCGCCGGGGCGCCCCACGTTACCGAGCAGGAGCTGCAGCAGCGCGCACGCGCCGATGATCTGCACGCCGTAAGTGTGCTGCGTCCACGCGACCGCGTACGCGAACGAGGTCGTGCGCTCGGCGCCGGAATTCGCGAGTATCGTCTCGGCGACTTTGAGGAACGTCTCGCGCGGGCAGCCGGTCGCGGCTTCGACCATCTCGGGCGTGTAGCGGCTGAAGTGGCGCTTGACGATCTGCAGCACACATTTCGGATCCTGCAGGGTCTCGTCGCGACGCGGGTCCGGTTTGAGCAGGCTTTTTGCGATGTCGTCGTAGGGCGGACCCTGGTGCGGCCGGGCTTTGGTCTCCTGCATTCCCGACTTCGTGCCGCTCGCTTCCCCCGATTGCGCAGTGTTCGCGGTGCGACCCTGGTCCCCTATTTTGGTGAGCGCGTACTGCCAGCTCTCGGGGTTGTACTCGGCAGTCATCGC
>JAQGNC010000665.1 GCA_028292065.1 Betaproteobacteria bacterium | reverse complement strand
CCGGCCGCCGTATCGAGAGCTGCACTCGCGGTTCTTCGTCCCAGCCGTTGTCTTCATCTTTCAGGTAGCGATCGAAAAAGCGCTTCTGCATCGCGACGTACTGCGGCAGGTAGAAGCTTTCGTAATGGGTGCCGGTGTGCATCGAAAGCCATTTGTCACGCGACGCGCAGCGCATGAAGCCTTCGATGTTGCCGCGCAGGTGGATGCCGGGGCCGCCCCAGTTGCCTGCGGAGAGCACCGGCACTTCGACGCGCGAGAGGTCGGGCGTGCGCTGGCGATGCCACTGGTCATCCAAGCCGTGCTCGAGCAAGTCGTTCGGATAGTCGCTGCGATTGCCCACGAGCAGCGCGTCGCTGATAGGCTCGCCGGTCGTGCGCTCGCCGTCATCGCGGTCGCGGTAAGGGCTGGCGCCGCTGCCGTGCTGGTTGACGAGCACCTGCCTCGGCCACCACGCCGCCGCGAAGCCGCTCAGCATGCCGCCGTGACGGCTCCAGTCGCGGTAGTGATCGCACGCGCCTTCCCACGGCACGATCGCTTTCAGATGCGGCGGCTGGAGCGCCGCGACGAGCCATTGCGTGATCGAGTAATACGAGACGCCGATGAGCCCCACGTTACCGTTCGACCACGGCTGCACGCCGGCCCACTGAATCGCGTCGTAGTAGTCCTGGATCTCGCGAGGTGAATACGGATCGAGATAGCCGGGCGACTTGCCGCTGCCGCGCGCGTCGACCTGCACGACGACGTAACCGTCGGGCACCCAGCGCTCGGGATCGACGGTCTCCCACCGGAGATAGCGCCCGGTGGAACCGTCCTGGCACAACGCCGGATAGAGCTTCAGCAGCTTCTGCCACTGCGGCTTGAACGCGTCCTCGAAGTGCACGTCCTTGCCGTAGATGCCCTGCGCCATCACGACCGGAAAGCGCCCGTCGCGGTCGGGCCTGAAGACGTTGGCGCGCAGCACGTTGCCGTCGCCGACAGGAACCGCGACGTCCTTTTCGAAAACGAGCGCGTGCGTCATTACTGCGCTTTCAGCCCGAGCTCGCCGATGAGCTTGCGATAGCTCGTGTATTCGTTGGCGAGCTTCGCAGCGTAGGCGTCGGCAGTGACCTCGGGCGTCGGCACGCCGCCCTGGCTCGCGAAGCGCTCGCGCGTGTCGGGTTTGCGGAGCACTGTCGCGATGTCGCGATGCAGCCGTGCCGCGATCTCGCGCGGCATTTTCGCGGGACCCACGACGCCGATCAGCACTTCGGATTCCGCAGCCGGCAGCCCCGCTTCGACGATGCTCGGCACGTCGGGCAGCGCCACGCTGCGCGTCCTGCTCGTGACTGCGAGCGCGCGCGCCTTCGCGCTTTTGACGAGCGGCATCGCGGACGGCACGAGATAAACGATGTACTGCACTTCGCCGCCGAGTATCGCGGCATGCGAGTCGCCGACGGTCTTGAAAGGCACGTGGACCACTTTCACGCCGGCGGCGCGATTGAATACTTCGGCCTGCAGATGCGCCGCGGTGCCGTCGCCGAGAGACGCGAAGTTGAGCTGGCCCGGTCTGGATTTCGCGAGCGCGATGAGCTCCTGCACGCTCCTGACATTGATCGCGCCGGTCGCCACGACGACCGCGGGAATCGAGGTGAGCAGGGAGATGGGCGTGAAATCTTCGAGCGGCCTGTACGGCGGCTTCAACTGCAGCAGCGGTGCGACCACGTGCGCGGTGGACGCGATGCCGATCGTGTAGCCGTCGGGCGTCGCGGTGGCGATGGTGGAAGCGCCGATCAGCCCGCCCGCACCCGGACGGTTCTCGACGATGACCTGCTGCCGGTAGAGCTCGGTCAGCCCGGGCCCGAGCACCCGCGCGAAGTAATCGACGCCCGAGCCTGCGCTCGTGGTGACGATGAGGCGGACCGGCTTGGTCGGAAAATTCTGCTCGGCGGCGTGCGCGGCAGGCGCGGTTGCCAGGAGCAGAGCGAGTGGTGCGTATTTCAGTGCGGTCATGCGGATTCCTATTGTTGCTGTATCGAGTTCAAACCCACCCTCCCTGAAGGAGAGTTTGGCAGGCGCGCTGCGCCTGTAGTCCCCTCCCCTTCAGGGGGAGGGTTAGGGTGGGGGTGGTTTTAGCGCGGCGTGCACTCTGTTCGCAAGCTACTCATCCTTCCCATAAAGCACCCGCCGATGCGCGAGCGTGATCGCGTTGCGCGAGATTCGCGCGTCGATGATCATCGGGCCCGGATTCGCGACCCACTCCGCCGCGGCTTTGCACGCTTCGTCCACGGTCGTCACGAGCACGCCTCTCCCGCCGAAGGCGCGCGCGAGGCCGCCGATGTCGGGTGTCGGCACCGTCGAGAGCTCGGCTTTCATCTTGTGCGCGACCATCTTCTGGTACTCCGAGCCCAGCGCCTGGTCGTTGAGCACCACGACGAGCAGCGGCATGTTGTAGCGCACCGCCGTATCGAAATCGGAGAGATGCATCATCGTGCTCGCGTCGCCGTCGACGAGCATGAGCGGCTTGCCGCCGGTCGCCTGGATCATTCCCATCGCGGCAGGCAGCATCTGCCCGATACACGCGAAGAACAGCGCCGCATGTACGAAAGGCCGCGGCTTGATGAAGTTCATCGTCGAAAAGCCCGAGCTCGCGCCGCTGCCGGTGAGCAGACCGATGCTTTGCGGCACGACCTCGTCGAGCGC
>JAQGNC010000658.1 GCA_028292065.1 Betaproteobacteria bacterium | reverse complement strand
GGCGACCCGAAACGCATCATGCTCTTCGGCACTTCGGCCGGCGGCGGCAACATCTGCGCGCTGATCAGCTCGCCGCTCGCGCGGGGGCTCTTTCACGCCGCGGCGATGGAAAGCAGCGTGCCGACGGGCTGCGAGATACCGACGCTGGCGGAGGTCGAGGGCCGCACGGGTCAGCGCGTCGTCAAGGCCGTGGGCTGCGACTCGGCGGCGAACGTCGCCGCCTGCCTGCGCAGCAAGCGCACGACCGAGATCGTCTCGGCCGTGCCAGCGGGCACCAACGTGTTCCCGCGCATCTACGGCCCGAACATGGACGGGCATGTCTTTCCGGACCAACCGCTCAGCATCGTCGCCCGGCGCGCGCATACCGCGATGCCGATCGTCATCGGAAACACGACCGACGAGACGCTGGGATGGGTACGCTCGGGCACGCCGATCACCGATGCGCAGACGTACTCGGCCGAGATCGAGAAGGTGTTCGGCGCCGGCGCGCGCGAGCGCATCCTCGCGGCGTATCCCCTCTCGTCGTATGCGACGCCGGCGTCGGCCTTCATACAGCTCACGACAGATGCGCAGTTCACCTGCACGAGCCGCCGCGTCGCCCGCGTTTTTGCAGGGGCGCAGAAGGAGCCGGTCTATCGCTACCTGTTCTCGCACGTGATGGAGAACGACCCGCAGCTCATGGCGGCGGGTGCGAATCACACGATCGAGCACGCGTTCCTGTTTCCGCTGCGCGGAAGCTATGAACCCACCGCAGCCGACCTCACCGTCCAGCGCTTCATGGTCGGCTACTGGACGCGCCTCGCACTCACCGGAACGCCAAACAGCGGCCGCGATCCGCAATGGCCTGTCGCGGCCGGCGATGCCTATCTCGAGCTCAACGCGGCGCCGGCGGCGAACCGCGGGCCTGATCGCGCGAAGTGCGACCTGTGGGATTCACTGCCGGTGCAGTGGCCGCATCTTTGATGGGCGCCTAAGCGGAGAACCGTCATGCGCACGTATTCCCGGTCGCTCGATAGCATCGCGTCGATCGCAACGGTCATGGTTCGCCGGCTCCTGCCGGGTCTCGCACTGCTCGCCGGCATGGCGTGGGCCGCGGACGGCGTCCAGCAGCAGGTGCGCGCCGTCGAAGCCGCTTTGGCCCGCATCACGCAGGAGCAGCAATCGATCTACCAGCAGTTCCAGATGGCGCAGGAGCTGCGTCGCAGCGACGAGCGGCAGATGCAGCCGATGCCGCTCTACGGCGTGCCGACGAGTTCGAATTACGAGGACATCAAGCGCGACGAGGCTGCGCGTGCGCAGCGGGTGAAGGATCTACAGTCCGAGGCCGATCGCCTGTATGCGCGCTATCGCGAGCTCGAGCAGCAGAAGAAACCGCTGCTCGAACAGCTGTCCGCGCTGGCGCAGCAGCGCACCGACGCGCCGCCCCCGCAAGCGCCGCAGGAGCTTCCGAACGATTTACCGCGGCCCGCCTACTAGGGCTGGAACCTCGCGCGCTTCGCCTTGGCGGTCCTTGCAGGCGTTGCGCTGCCTGACTTGAGATGTTCGATCAGCCAGCGCCCGGCGGGGCCGGGCGGCGTGTCGGTGCGGAATACCGCGAACATCGCCATGACGAGGTTCGCGTCGGGTACCTCTTCAAGGTCGAGTCTCACCAACGATCCATTCGCCAGATCGGTTTCGACCACGCCTGTCGGCATACCGCCCCAACCCAACCCCGCGCGCAGGAAGGCATGCTTCGCGCCGAGGTCGGCGAGCCGCCAGGTGTTCGAGGAAAAGACGCCGAAGTCTTTGCCCTGCGACAGCTCCGAACGGTCGGTGAGGACGAGCTGCCGGTGTTGCGCCAGGACTCCCGCGGGAATCGGGGCTTTGAGCGAAGCCAGAGGATGCGTCGGGGACGCGACGAAAGCCCATCGCACGCTGAGCAGGCGCTCGCGTGTGAGCTGTCCCGGCGCCGTGGGCAGAGAGCCCATCACCCCGAAGGCACAGCGCCCGGTCATGACGGGTTGCAATACGGCGCCTAGGGCCTCGACGTACAGCGTAAGCGGCGTCGCCGGGAATTTCTCCTGAAACGCCGCGACGGCGCCGGTGAGCTGATCGAGCGGGAACACCACGTCCACCACGACGCTCAGGTCGGGCTCGAGGCCATCCGACAGGCCCTTGGCGCGCGCCTTGAGAACATCCATCCGGCTCACGACCGCGCGCGCTTCTGCAAGCAGCGCCAGGCCCTGACGCGTCAACACCGGCGAGCGGCTCGAGCGATCGAACAACTTGACGCCGAGCTGGGCCTCCAGATTCGCAAGCGTCTGGCTGACGACCGACTGCGTTCTTCGCAAGCGGCGTCCGCCCGCCGAAAAGCTTCCTTCATCGGCGGCGGCGATGAAGATGCGCAGGTGGTCAAGTGAGACGCCATCGAGCATCTATCGCCCCAAGCGATGGTTTCTATCAATAAATATAGGCTACCACGATCGGAAGCGAGGCTATACCGTACCGGAAATCCCTGGAGGCTCACATGCTGAAAGTAGCGATCATCATCGGAAGCACACGTCCCGGCCGCAAGGGCGACACCGTCGCTCGCTGGGTTTACGACATCGCGGCGAAACGAACCGATGCATCGTTCGAAGTGGTCGACATCGCCGCCTTCGATCTGCCTCTCCTCGACGAGGCGGTTCCTCCGTCCCTGCACCAGTACGAAAACCCGCACACGAAGACCTGGGCCGCGAAAATCGAGGCGTTC
>JAQGNC010000657.1 GCA_028292065.1 Betaproteobacteria bacterium | reverse complement strand
GCCGCCTTCTGCGCCTTCGACAATTTCGCGCCGTTCACGAATTCCACCGGCTTGTAGTAACCCATGTCGTAGGGGTAGTCGGTGCCGATGACGACGTGGTCCGCGCCCCAGAGGTTGACGAGGTGCTCGAGCTGCGCCTCGCCGAAGACCATCGTGTCGTAGTAGATCTTCTTCATGTAATACGACGGCGGTCGCCTGATGTGGTCGTGGCATTCGGGACGCACGCGGTAGGCGTGGTCCATGCGCGCGGGGTAGCCGCCGAGATAGCCGCCGCCGTGGGCCGCGACGAACTTGAGCTTCGGATAGCGCTCGAGCACCCCGCCAAAGACGATGTGCGACAGCGCGAAAGTCGTATCGAGCGGGTTGCCGATCACGTTGGTGAGGAAGTGTTCTTTCATCCGGCTGGTGTCGGTGAAGCCGCTCGGGTGCAGGAAGATGACCGCGCCGAGATCCTGCGCCTTCGACCACAGCTTTTCGAACCGCGGATCGGAAAGCTCGGCCTTGCGGATGTTGGTGCCGATCTCGATGCCGCGAAAGTCGAGCTTCTTCATGCAGTATTCGAGCTCCTGGATCGCAAGCTCCGGCTCCTGCATCGGCAGCGTCCCGAGCGCAACGAAACGATCGGGGTTCCCGGCGACGATCTGCGCGAGCCGCTCGTTGATCACGCGTGAAGTCTGTCGCCCGAGGTCGGTCTCGAGGCGATAGTAGTACTGGCTCGGCGAAGTCGACAGCGCCTGCACGTCGATCCCCATGCGATCCATGTCGCGGATACGCTGCGCGACCGAGGTGAGCTTCCTGTCGAGCTCGCCGCGCAGCGCTTTCTGGCGATCCGCGCTGCGGTGGCTGCCGTGCTGCACGACCGGGTCGCGCGGCGGCTCTTTGGTCTGCTTCGCGATCTCGTCGGCCTGGGGTGTGTGCACGTGGCAGTGCAGGTCGACCGCGAGGCTCTTGTTGCCGCGCCTGACCACCTTGCGCGCGGCAGGCCGCGCCGCCGCGCAAGTGCGCGGTCCGCATGTGAACAGCATGTGAGATCCCCCTGTGTTGGATCGGTGATAGTAGCAACCAATAGCGGCTTTCCTGTAGCGCAGGCGTCGCGCCTGCAGCCGAGCGGATCTCGTCGATGATCCGGGCTGCAGTCGGGGCGCCTGTGCCACGCCTCTTGCGGCAAGTATCGTTTATCCTTGGGCCTTTCCGAAGGAGGCGACACGGTGAGCGCATACGACCCCAAAGCGAATCACGACATCAAAGTGTGGGACGTCGAGTTCCGCAAGACCCCGGCGCGTACCCTGATGGCGCGCATCTACCAGCCGCAGGGGACCGGCCCTTTTCCGGTGCTGCTCGATCTGCACGGCGGCGCGTGGAACGACAAGGACCGTCTCGCGAACGTGCCGATGGACGAGAACCTCGCCGCGAGCGGCATGCTCGTCGTCGCAGTCGACCTGAGACTCGCGCCGGAAGCGCCGTATCCCGGGTCGGTGCAGGACGCCAATTACGCGGTGCGCTGGCTCAAAGCGAGAGCGAAAGAGTGGAACGGCGATGCGACCCGGCTCGGCGTCCTCGGCAGCTCGACCGGCGGGCACGTCGCCGAGCTGCTCGCGATGCGGCCTGACGATGCCCGCTACAACGCGCATGCGCTTCCCGAAGCGCCGCACGTCGATGCGAGCATCGATTACGTGATCGCGCGCTCGCCGATCAGCGATCCGCATACGCGCTACCAGCAGGCCGAGAAGATGAATCGTGAAGGCATGATGAACAAGACGAAGCGCTACTTCGTGCCGTGGGAGAGCATCTTCGAAGCCAATCCCCAGCAGATCCTCGAGCGCGGCGAAAAAGTGTCGATGCCGCCGATGTTCATCCTCCAGGGGGCGCTCGACGACAACGTGATCCCTCCGATTCAGATCAAGTTCGCCGAGACGTATAGAAAGGCCGGCGGTGAATGCGACCTCGAAGTCTTCGAAGGCTGCGACCACATGTGGGTCGCAGAGCCGGGGCCGCAGACCGACAAGGCGCACGAGATGATCCGCGCTTTCGTGGCGAAGCAGCTCGCGCGCGAGCGAACGCCCGCGTGATCGCCGCCGAAAATAAAAAACACGAGGAGAGCAGATTGAGACGAGGTGTTCTTTTAGGCGCTGTGCTGGCCGGGCTGGTGATGCCCGCGATCGCACAGGCGCAGCAGTATCCGACCAAACCGATCCGCATGATCTCGCCGTTCTCGCCGGGCGGCGGAACCGATCAGCTCGCGAGGCTCATCGGGGTCAAGGCGTCGGAATCGTTCGGGCAGCCGGTGATCGTCGACAACAGGCCCGGCGCCGGCGGCTCGATCGGCGCGGAAACGACCGTGCGCTCGGAAGCTGACGGCTACACGCTCATCATCGTCTCCGCCACCTATGCCGCAACCGCGGCATACAAGCCGCCGCCGTACGATCCGATCAACGACATACAAGGCGTCGCCGTCGTCGGCACGACGGGCCTGCTGCTGACCGTCCACCCGTCGCTGCCGGCGAAGAACGTGCAGGAGCTGATCAATTACGCGAAAGCCAATCCGTCGAAGCTCAACTTCGGCACGGTGGGCGCGGGCAGCAACGTGCACCTGGCGATGGAGCTGTTCAAGTTGATGACGAGGACCCAGTTCGTCGACGTGCCGTACAAAGGCGGCGGTCCCGCGATGACTGCGCTCGTCGGCGGCGAAATCAACGTGACCGCGATGAGCATCGTCCCGAGCATGCCGCACGTGAAATCGGGAAGGGTGCGTGCGCTCGCGGTCACGACCGCGAAGCGCTCGCCCTACCTGCCCGACCTGCCGGCAGTCAGTGAAACGGTTCCCGGCTATGAGGCGACCCACTGGTATGCGATGTGGGGTCCCAAAGGGCTCCCAAAACCGATCCTCGCGCGCTGGAATGCCGAAGTCGTCAAAGTGCTCGCGACCGACGAAGCGAAAGCGCGCATGAAAGCGGAAGGCCTGGAGCCCGGCGGCGGCACGCCCGAGCAATGCCAGCAGCTCATCCGCAACGACATCGAGAAGTGGCGGCGGGTGATGAAGCAGGCGCACATCAAGCCCGAATAGCGGGCAGTTCCATCTGTAAGAGATTGTTTCCGGGTCAACTCGCGCGGGCGGTGCGCCGTTATTGGCTGCATGAGCTCCGCCGGAGCCCAGGGTAAAACGGCCTACGAGGAGATCCAAAATGAAGAAGTTACTGGCAGCAGTGGTGGCGTCGGCTTTCGCGTTCGGCGCGGCGTCGAGCTTCGCTTTCGACGCCCCGAATCACAACCCTTCGGTTCAGGGCCACGTCGTGAAAGCGCAGAAAGTGAAGGTGCACAAGGTCAAGCAGGCGAAGAAGCATCATCGCCATCACGCCCGCCGCGCGGCGTAGTCGAGCCGCGTCAGTCGGCAACTAAAAAGGCAGAGCTTCGGCTCTGCCTTTTTTCGTCCCGCTTCAGAGCGTCGGGCTGCTGAACTCCCCGCCGAGCGCCACCAGCCCCCACGGCGGCAACTGTGCGTCGACGCTGAAGCTGAAGTGCCCGGCGCCGGCGCGCATGTCGCGGAACATGCGCTGCAGAGGCGACTTGTCGTAGATGCCCATGCCGCCGGCCATCTCCTGGAGCGAGTCGACCGCTTCGACCGCGAGCCTCACGCCCATCGCGCTGTTGCGCTTGTAGCGCAGGCGCGCTTCCATATCGAGGGAGCCGCCTTCTTCGTAGATGCGTTGCGCGTCGATGCAGTCGTTGCGGATGAGCAGCGCGCCCGCGTCGATCTTCGCCGCGGCGTTCGCGATGCGCAGCTGCACCGTCTGGAAGTCGCGCATCTTCGCGCCGGTGTAGTTGGTGCTGCGTGACTTCACCCAGTCGATCGTCGTTTCGAGCGCCGCGCGCGCGTTGCCGATGAGGCAGCCGCCGAGGCCGTTGCCGCCGAGCGCTGAGATCGGGATGCGATACATCGGATTGCGGTGGATCTCGGCGCCGGGCCAGGTGTGGCCGGGCTTCGCGATGTACATCGACACCACGCGATGCGCGGGCACGAAGACGTCCTTGCAGCGTATCGTCTTGCTGCTCGTCGCGCGCATGCCGAGGGTGTGCCAGTCGTCGACCACTTCGTAGTCGGTGCGCGGGATCATGCAGAAGACGTAATCGACCGGCTTGTCGCCTTCGCGCACGATGAACGCGAGCTGGCTCCAGTCCGAGTGGTCAGTGCCGGAGGAGAAGTTCCATTCGCCCGACACCGTGAGCCCGCCTTCGACGGCCACTGCACGGCCCTGGTGATACGCGATGCCCGACGCGATTCCCATGTCGCGATTCGCGCCCCAGATCTCTTCCTGTACCTTGGGGTGGCACCACGCGAGACTGCGATGGTGAGCGGCGAGGTTCGCGGTGACCCAGCCGACCGCGGCGTCACCGCGCCCGAGGGCTTCGGGGATGTCGAAATAGGCGACGAAAGGCAGCTCCATTCCGCCCCACACTTTCGGCTGGAAGTAGCGCAGCAGCCCGTTGCTGTGCAGCGCCTCCATCACTTCCGGCGTGAGCCTGCGCAGCGCTTCGTTCTTCGGCGCCTGTTCGCGCAGGAAAGGCACGAGCGCGCGCGCCCGGCGCATCGCCTCGTCGTA
>JAQGNC010000491.1 GCA_028292065.1 Betaproteobacteria bacterium | reverse complement strand
GGGCTGAAGAAATGAGGGGCCGCGTCACACCGCGACCTGCTGCCTCAATTCGACCACGCGGTCGGGCGGCAGCCTGAGATAGTCCGCAACGGTCGGCGAATTCTGCAGCATCCACGCGAAGAGCTTCCTGCGCAGCCCGAACCCCTTGGGCTTGGTGATCGACACGAGCTCGCCTTTGCTCGTGAAGAACGACGCGGTCTCGGGATCGATGCGCAAGCCGCGGGCCGCGCAGAGCTTCAGGATTTTCGACACGTCGGGGTCTTCGCGGAAGCCGAACTGCGAGCTCACGCGCCACTTGCCTTCGTCGAGACGCTCGATGTCGAGTCTCTCCTCGTCGTCCACGTACGGCGCGTTCGCGAACTCCACGTTCACGAATATCGTTTTCTCGTGCACCACCATGTTGTGCTTCAGGTTGTGCAGGAACGCGCTCGGGTAACCGGTGCGCCTCGAGCTGAAGAAGACGCCGGTGCGCGGGATGCGCACCGCCGAGGCGAGACCGACGCGCACGTTGTCGGCGCGGCTTTCGGGCTGCACCGCGCGCCGCGCCTGCAGGAGCTCGACCCCGCGCCGCCACGTCGTGAGCACGGTGAAGATCGCGCTGGCAAGCGCGAGCGGAAACCACCCGCCGTCGGCGATCTTGGTGACGTTGGAAGTGAGGAAAGTCGCTTCGAGCGCGATGAAGACGACGAGCACGATGATCATGCCGTATTTGCTGTGCCCGGGCCGTGTCGCGACGACGATCATCAGGAGGAACGAGCTGATGATCATGTCGCCGTTGACCGCGATCCCGTACGCGCCCGCGAGCGCAGTGGACGATCCGAAGCCAATCACCAGGGCGACGACGCCGGCGAGCATCAGCCAGTTCACGACGGGCACGTAGATCTGACCCTGCGCGGTGTCGGAGGTGTGGAGCACGCGCAGGCGCGGCAGGAAGTTCAGGCGCGAAGCCTGTTGGGTCACCGAGTAGGCCGCGGAGATCGTCGCCTGCGAAGCGATGATCGTCGCGCACGTCGCGAGGATCACCATCGGCAGCAGGAGCGGCTCGGGCGCGAGCAGGAAGAAAGGGTTCTTCGCCGCCGCGGGCGTGCGCAGTATCAGCGCGCCCTGGCCGAAGTAATTGAGCATGAGCGACGGGAACACGAGCCCGTACCACGCGATGCGCACCGGTCTCTTGCCGAAATGGCCCATGTCGGCGTACAGCGCCTCGGCGCCGGTGAGGCACAGGAAGACCGCGCCCAGGGCGAGCAGCGCGAGGCCCGGCCGCTGCAGCGCGAAATCGAAGGCGTAGCGCGGGTCGGCCGCGGCGAGTATCCCCGGGGTTTTCACGATGCTCATGACGCCGAGCGTCGCCATCACGAGGAACCACGACACCATGATCGGCCCGAACACCCGCCCGATACGCGCGGTGCCCCGGCGCTGCACCATGAACAGCGTGGCGAGCAGCGCGATCGCGATCGGCACCACCCAGTGCTCGAAGCGCGGCGTCACCACCGACAGGCCTTCGACCGCGGACAGCACCGAGATCGCCGGCGTGATGATCGCGTCTCCGTAGAAGAGCGACGCGGCGAACGCGCCGAGGAGCACGATGAGCCCGTAGATGCGCGGCCGGTCTTTAGCGGCGTCGAGCGCGAAAGTGAGCAGCGCCAGCACCCCGCCTTCGCCGCGGCGGTCGTAGCGCAGCATGAAGGTCACGTATTTCAGCGACACGACGAGCGTCACCGCCCAGAACATGAGCGACAGCACGGCATACACGTTCGTCTGCGTCACCGGCAGCGCATGCGATCCTGCGAACGCCTCCTTGAATGCATACAGCGGACTCGTGCCGATGTCGCCGTAGACGACCCCGAGCGCGGCAAAGGTAAGCCCGGCGCTCGCGCGCGTCCCGCGCATGGAAATCTCCATCTATTCGCCTCGTCTGAAACCGGTGTGCCAGGGGCATGGATCATACCTGCTGCGGGCCCGCTGCCGGGAGGTCGACCCGGACCGCCCTCCTCCACCGCCGGTTTGGTCGGCGAGCCCACTGTACGCCAGGTGACGGACGCCCCGCTGCGAGGGGCTGCACAATGGCTAGCAGGGGCCCGCACCGGCTCCAAACCGCAAAGAGGCAAGCCGTGAGCAAGAAAGCGCAGGTGTATTCGGTCAGCATCGCCGGCGAGTCGAGCTTCGCGTGGAAATGGCGCTCGGCGGACGGCGCCCGGCATTCGCCCGGCGCGTTCGTCTACTTCTTCGACTGTGTTCAGGACGCGAAAAAAGCGGCTACGCCGTGGACATGGTCCCCGCGCGCGGTACCAGCGCTCCCGGCAACAGCGACGGCAAGGGAGCGATGTAAAGCTTTTGCGTCACGCGCGAGAGGGCGAGCGCGCCGGCGCTAGTCCGGCAGCTCGATACCCAGGTCCGCGCAGATCCGCGCCACCACACCTTTCAACGCACCGACTTCGGCTTCGAGGCGCGAGACGTTCGCCTTGAGCGCGGCGATCTCGCCGAGCGACACGTCGCTCCCCGCGCGCCCGCTTGCCGGCGCCGCCGCCTGTGCATCGATCGCCGGTGCGCCGCTGAGCAGATGCGCCCAGCGCGACTCACGCGAGCCCGGCGCGCGCGCGAGCTCGATGACGAGCGCACCCGCGGGACGCTCGGCGAGCTCGTTCAGAAAACCTTCGACCGAAGAGATGTCCGCGAAGCGGTGCAGGC
>JAQGNC010000616.1 GCA_028292065.1 Betaproteobacteria bacterium | reverse complement strand
GCGCGAGCCGGATCACGTCGACGCGCTGAACAATCTCGCGGTCGTGCGGTGCGGCCAGCGGCGCCTGGCCGACGCTGAGGCGATCTACCGCAGGCTCCTCGCGCGCCTTCCCGATGCGCCGCACGTGCGCAACAACCTCGCCGTGGTGCTGCGCGATCTCGGGCAGAAGGACGAACCGGTTCCACTGCTGACGCGAGCGGTCGAGCTCGCACCGGATTACGCCGACGCGTGGCGCAATCTTGGTTTCGCGTTGATCGACCTGGAGCGTCACGATGAAGCGGCGCGCGCGCTCTTCGAGGCCGCGAGGCTGCAGCCGCAGACGGCCGAGATCGAGGCGAACCTGGCGCGTGCGCTGCACGCCTCCGGCCGCACCCCGGAAGCACTCGAGCACGGCCGCACCGCGCTCGAGATCAAGGACCGGCACGCGTGTCTCGCTTTCAGTGGGAGTGGCGGGAAGCCGCTCGCTGCGCGCACGCCGCCGGCTTTCAACCCCGCCACGCCTGCGCGCAACATCATCGCGTTCAGCCTGTGGGGTACCGCGCGCTGCTACACCCAGGGCGCGCTGGAGAACGCGGCCCTCGCGCACCGCATCTATCCCGGCTGGACGTGCCGCTTCTATGTCGATTCGAGCGTGACCGCGGAGGTGGTCGCAGAGCTGCGCAGGCTCGAGGCGCAGGTCGTGGAAATGCCCGAGCAGCGCGGGCCGAACTACGGTCTCTTCTGGCGCTTTCTCGCCGCCGACGATCCCGCGGTGGATCGCTTCCTGTGCCGCGACTGCGACGCTCGCCTGAACGCGCGCGAAGCCGCGGCCGTCCAGGCGTGGCTCGCCTCCCCGTTCGCGTTTCACGCGATGCGCGACGCGCCTTTTCACACCGAGCTCCTGCTCGCCGGGCTGTGGGGAAGGGTGGGCGGCGCGCTCTCGGGGATAGGCGCCGCGATCGACCGGTTCTACCGGCCCGGCCAGCACCGCTGGGTCGACCAGGACTTCCTGCGGCTCGTGATCTGGCCGCGGATACGTCCGCAGCTGCTGACGCACGACGGCTGGTATGACGGCCTCGGCGCGGTTCCGTTTCCGGAGGGTACGCGGCTCGAATGGCCCGACCACGTCGGCGCCGGGCGGGTTTAGCGCGCCATCAGCGCGCTTCGCTTCGCTGCAGGCGGGGGCGCCCCTTCGACTGCCACGCCGGCGCTGCGCTCAGGACACGCCCGCTACCGAAGCGTTACCGCGCCGCCGCGGCCGCGGCTTTCGTCGCTTCGGCGTTCGGCATGAAGAACACGAGCAGGTTCGCGAGGATGATCGTGCCGGCGAGGAAGTAGAAACCCACGTACACGTCGGTCGCGTCGGCGATGACGCCGAAGAGGAAAGGCGAAGCCGCGGCGCCGAGCGCGGTGATCCCGAACTGCACGCCGACGCCGGTACCCGCGAGGTGCTTCGGCGTGCATTCGACCGCCCACGCCTGGAGCACCGCGCGCATCCCGTAGAGGAAGAACCCGACGAGCGCGATGAAGAAGACGAAGAGCACGCTCTTGCCCGCGAGCACCATGCCGATCAGCATGACGCCGGTGAGCAGCATGCTCGACATGACGATGGTGCGCCGGCCCATTTTGTCCGAGAGATGGCCCGCGACCGGACCCGCCAGGAAGCCGCCGACCTGCACGAGCGTGATGCACAGGCCGACGAAGAAAGGCGAGTAACCGAGCTCGTAGGCGAGATAGATAGGCAGGAAAGTGAGCAGCCCCGCCTGGGTCATCGTGCGGAAAGCGGCGCTGACCGAAACCAGCATGAGCGCGCGGTTGCGCAGCAGGCTGCGAAAGTCCTTCAGGTAATCGCGGAAGCTGCGCTTCTCACCCCCGGCGTTGATGCCGTCGTCGCCGCCGGTCCGGGTCGCGAATGCGCCGAGCATGACCAGGATGAGCGCCGCCATCATGATGCCGGGAACGACGTTGATCACGACGACCTGGCGCCACGACAGCCAGCCGAGCAGCGCGCCGACGACGATCGGCGCGAACGCTTCGCCGAGATTGCCGCCCATGCCGTGGAACGAGAGCACCAGGCCTTTGCGCTGAGGGTAGCGGTAGGCGAGCGTCGGAATCGCCGCGGGATGCCAGATGTTGTTGCCGATCCCCACCAGCGTCACGCACACGAGCAGCATCCAGAAATCGTGGCTGATGCTCATGAACGCGTAAGGCACGCCGACCCAGAAGAGCGACGCGGCCATGAGATAGCCTTTCTGGCCGACCGTGTCGACGATCATGCCGCCGGGCAGGTTCGATATCGCGCCGGCGAGATGCTGGATCGTCATGATCAGCCCGATCTCGGTGTACGAGAGTCCGAGCTCTTTGCCGATCAGCGGCAGCAGCAGGTAGAAGGTCGCGGTATACCAGTGCGTCAGGCCGTGACCGGCCGAGATCAGCCAGACTTCCTTGAACGTACGCGGCGCGTTCGCCGCTGCGGCTGCCGTGCTCATCGTGGATTCGTATGGTGCCGTGGGAAGCGCCAATGATAGCAGTTGAGCATGTACCGCAGCAGCGCATATGATTCGCTTTCCCGCGCGCGTGCGTTCCACCATCCGAACGTACGCTCGCGTTCATCGATCAACGCTCACTCCCTTCCCGGCTCAATCGCTCAAGTCATCCATGCGCACCGACCTCGAACGTTTTTTCACGCCCCGCTCGATCGCCATCATCGGCGCCTCGCAGGATTTCGGCACGATCAGCGGCCAGCCTTTGAAGCACCTGCAGTCGCACGGCTACAAAGGCACGATCTACCCCGTGAACCCGCGCTACGCCGAGGTCGGCGGCGTGAAGTGCTATCCGGCGCTCGCCGAGCTTCCCGAGACGCCGGACCTCGTGCTGATCCTGGTCAACGCGTCGCGAGTGACCGACATGCTGCGCCAGTGCGGCGCGAAGGGCGTGCCGTACGTGATCATCTTCAGCTCGGGGTTTTCGGAAGTCGGCGGCGGCGGCGTGAATCTCCAGCAGGCGCTCGCGCAGATCGCGCGCGAGCACGACATCGGCGTCATCGGGCCGAACTGCCAGGGCATGATCAACGTCGCCGACAGCGTGTTCGCCGGTTTCGGCTCGGTGTTCAGCTCCGACTATGACCCGGGTCCGGTCAGCATGGTGTCGCAATCCGGCGGTTTCGGTTTCTCGGTGATGAATCTCTCCGCGAAAGAGGGGGGCCTGGGTTTCAGGCAGATGGTCACGACCGGCAACGAGATCGGCGTGTCCACGCTCGATTTCATCGAGTATTTCATCCGCGACCCGCAGACCGAGATCATCGCGGGCTACGTCGAAGGGCTCAAGGACGCGAACCGGCTGATCGAAGTCGGCGAGAAAGCGCTGCAGGCGGGAAAACCGATTCTCATGTGGAAAGTCGGCAACACCGAACAGGGTCAGCGCGCGGCGGCTTCGCACACCGCCAACCTCGGCGGCGCGATGGCGCTGTACGGCGCGGCGTTCAGGCAGAAAGGGATCATCCAGGTCGACGACATCCAGGACGTGGTCGACTACGGCCGCGCGTTCCGCTCAAAGCGCCTGCCGCAAGGCAACCGGCTGGCGATCATCACGATCTCGGGCGGCGCGGGGATCCTGATGACCGACGAGATCGTCGCCGGCGGCATGCAGCTCGCACAGTTGAGCGTAGCGACGCTCGACAAGCTGCGCGAGTTCATCCCGTCTTTCGGGTCGCTGCTGAACCCGGTCGACGTCACCGCCGCCATCTTCAACGATCTCACTCTGATCAACCGCACGCTGCAGACGATCATCGACGACCCCGGTGTCGATTGCGTCGCGATGATCAATGCGTCGCTGCAAGGCGATCTCGCCGCGACGATCGCGGGGGAGATCGTGGCGGTCGCGAAGCAGACCGACAAGCCGGTGTTCCTCTCGTGGAGCGCGCGCGACGTGCTCGCGCAGGACGCGTATGCGCAGCTCGACGCGGCGCTGATCCCGCACTACAAGTCGCCGGTGCGCTGCGGGCGCGCGCTCGCGGCGGTGTCGTGGTACGCCGAAGCGAAGCGCCGCAACGAGTCCCAGCGCGATGAAAAGCCTCTCGTCATCGAGCGTCCCGAAGCGAAGAAAATGCTCCAGGGCCGCACCGCGGACGTCGCCGAATACGAAGCGAAGCGCATCCTCAAGGAATACGGCATCGCGGTGACGCAGGAAGCGCTCGCTTTGAGCGCAGACGAAGCGGTAGCGGCAGCGAAGCGCATCGGTTATCCGGTCGCGATCAAGATCCAGTCGCCCGATATCTCGCACAAGACCGAAGCGAAAGCGGTGCGGCTCGGCATCGAAGACGACGATGCGCTCAAAGCCGGCTACGAAGAAGTCGTCGCGAATGCGCGTGCGTATAAAGCGGACGCGAAGATCGAAGGCGTGCTCGTGCAGGAGATGGTCAAAGGCGGCACCGAAGCGATCCTCGGCGTCACCAACGACCCGCTGTTCGGTCCGGCGGTCATGTTCGGGCTCGGCGGAATCTTCGCGGAAGTCCTGAAGGACGTCGCGTTCCGTCTCGCGCCGGTCACGCTTTCGGTCGCGCGTGAGATGATCGAAGAGATCAAAGGCTATCCGCTGCTCACCGGCGCGCGAGGCAAAGCGCCGGCGGACCTCGACGCGCTCGCGGACGCGATCGTGAAGCTCTCGGCGCTCGCGATCGACCTCGAGGATGTGGTGGCGGAGCTCGACATCAATCCGCTGTTCGTCATGGAAAAAGGCAAGGGCGTGAAGGCGGCGGATGCGTTGATCAGGCCTGTGGTGAAAAGCCGTGAACGGGTGAACGAGTGAACGGGTGAACGGGAGACGTTCCCTCGCCTCTGCGCGAAGAGCAGGGGCAGACGCACGACATTGTTCCCTCGCCCCGCGGTAGCGGGGAGAGGGTTAGGGTGAGGGGAACAGAATGCAAACATCGACCGAAGTCCGCCAGCTCTGCGACCAGATCCGCCGCTTCATCCGCGCCGAAGTCGACCCGCGCTCGCGCGAGATCGAAGAGTCTGACGCCGTACCCGAAGACCTGATCGACAAAGCCCGCGAGCTCGGGCTCTTCGGCCTCACGATTCCCGAGGAATACGGCGGCATCGGCCTCGACCTCGCGGGCAAGTGCGCGGTCGAGGAGGAGATGGGCAAGACCAACTATGGTTTCGCAACCCTCATCGGGAACCACACCGGCATCAGCACCGCAGGCATCGTCGCGCTCGGCAATGCCGACCAGAAGCGCAAGTATCTCCCGCGCATGGCGACCGGCGAATGGATAGGGGCTTTCGCGCTGACCGAGCCGCAGGCGGGCTCCGACCCCGCCGGCTTACGCACGCGCGCGGTTCGCAAAGGCGACCGCTACGTGCTCGACGGCGAGAAGATCTACATCACGAACGCGGGTCTCGCGAACGTGTTCACGGTCATGGCGATCACCGATCCCGCGAAAGGCATCAAGGGGATTTCGGCTTTCATCATCGAGCGCGATTTCAAAGGTTTCAGCATCGGCCGCAACGAGCTCAAGATGGGAATGCACGGCTGCACCACCGCGCCGCTCGCGTTCGAGGAATGCGAAGTGCCTGCCGAAAACCTGCTCGGCGGCGAAGGGCTCGGTTACGTCCAGGCGATGAAGACCCTCACCGCCGGACGCGTCACGGTATCGGCGCGCTGCCTCGGCATGATGGACAAGCTGATCGCGCAGTGCGTCGAGTACATGAAAGTGCGCACCCAGGGCGGGAAAAAGCTCGCGGAGCACCAGGGGCTGCAATGGATGCTCGCGGACATGTCGGTCGCGCGCGACGCGGCGCGGGGGCTGACTTACCGTGCGATCGAGACCCTGCTGCGCGGCGAGCGCGGAACGATGGAAGCCTCCGCCGCGAAGCTCTTCTCGACCGAAGCGCTGGGGAGGGTGGTCGACGCCGCGGTGCAGATCCACGGCGGCATGGGCTATATGCGCGAGATGGGCATAGAGACGACGTATCGCGATGCGCGGATCGTGCGGATCTACGAAGGCACGTCGGAGATACAGCGGAACATCATTGCGGGGCAGTTGCTGAAGGAGCCCTGAGGCTAAACAAAAAAGCAGGAAAGAAGGACGCAAAGGAAACGGCAAGGACGCCAGGTTGAATGTAACTGAAATACGCACGCGCTCGGCAGTTCGTTAAGCCACTTTGCGTCCATGCTTTTTTCCTTTGCGTCCTTGGCGTTAAACAGCTTTGGTTCACAGCTTCACTCATGTCGAGGCTGAAGCTCATGGAGACAGCATGGCAAACGTAAAAGAACTGTTGAATCTCGAAGGGCGCGTGAGCGTCGTGACCGGCGGCGCGACCGGGATCGGGCTGCGCATGGCGATCGGTCTCGCTGAAGCGGGCTCGAGCGTCGTCATCGCTTCGCGCAAGCTCGAAGCGTGCGAGCACGCCGCGCACGAGATCGAGAAGACCGGCGCCAAAGCGCTGGCGGTCGCGTGCGACGTGACCAAGCCCGATCAGGTCGAGGCGATGAAAGACGCGGTGATGCAGCGCTTCGGCCGCGTCGACGCGCTGGTCAACAACGCCGGCCGGGCGTGGGTCGCCCCGCCCGAAGAGATGCCGCTCGAACGCTGGCAGCAGGTGTTCGATCTCAACATCACCGGGCCCTTCCTCTGCTCGCAGGCGCTCGGCCGCGAGATGATCAAGGCGAAAAGCGGCAAGATCGTCAACATTGCGTCGGTCGCCGGGCTCGTCGGGCGCAACCCGCGTGCGTACAACTCGATCGCTTACGGCGCGAGCAAAGGCGCGCTGGTCAATTTCACCCGCGATCTCGCGGTCAAATGGGCCCAGCACAACATCCAGGTCAACTGCATCTGCCCGGGATTCTTCGTGACGCCGCTGAACCACAAGCTCTACGAGAAGAACAAGGAAAACATCGACCGCGAGATCCCGCTCGGCCACACCGGCGGGCCCGACGATCTGAAAGGTATCGCGGTACTGCTCGCGTCCGACGCCTCCAATTTCATGACGGGAACGATCATCCCGGTCGACGGGGGCGCGGTCGCGTGGTGAAGGCCAGCCTCGCGCCGGGCGTGAAGCGGCGCGAGGTCTGGTCGTGGGCCCTGTACGATTTCGCGAACTCGGGCTACACCACGGTCGTCGTCACCGCGGTATTCAGCGCGTATTTCGTCGGCGTGGTCGCGGGCAAGGCGCCGTGGGCGACTTTCGCATGGACCGCGGCGCTGTCGGCTTCGTACGCGCTGATCATGTTCACCGGTCCGCTGGTCGGCGCCTACGCGGACAGCCGCGGCGCCAAGAAGCGCCTCCTGCTGGCGACCACGATCGGCTGCGTGGTCTTCACCGCCGCGCTTGCGCTCGTCGGCCCGGGAGACGTCGTACTCGCGATCGCGCTCATCGTGCTGTCGAACTTCTTTTTCGGCAGCGGTGAAAACCTGATCGCGGCTTTCCTGCCCGAGCTCGCGCACGAAGATGCGATCGGCAAAGTCTCGGGCTGGGGGTGGGCGCTCGGCTACGTCGGCGGGCTCGTCAGCCTCGGCGCGAGCCTCGCTTACGTGACGCACGCGCAGGCGCGCGGCGCTCCCGCGCAAGAGTTCGTGCCGGTGGCGATGCTGATCACCGCCGCGATCTTCGCGCTCGCAAGTCTTCCCACGTTCCTCTTTCTGCGCGAGCGTGCGCAGCCCCGCCCGAGTTCGCGCGATACGGCCGGCGCGTGGGCCCGACTCAGGGACACGCTCGCGCACGCCCGCCGCTATCAGGACCTCGAGCGTTTCCTGATCTGCGTGGTGTTCTACCAGGCCGGCATACAGGCGGTGGTCGCGCTCGCCGCGATCTACGCCGAGCAGGCGATGGGTTTCACTACCCGCGAGACGATCACGCTCATTCTCGTGGTGAACGTCACCGCGGCGATCGGCGCGTGGGCTTTCGGGCAGGTGCAGGACAGGCTCGGGCACGTGCGCACGATCCAGGTGACGCTGATCGGCTGGATACTCGTCGTTGCGCTCGCGTGGGCGGCCGAAGGCAAGACGCTGTTCTGGATCACCGCGAATCTCGTCGGTGTGTGCCTCGGCTCGAGCCAGTCGGCGGGGCGCGCGATGGTCGGTTATCTCAGCCCTCGGAATCGCAGCGGCGAGTTCTTCGGGCTGTGGGGACTCGCGGTGAAGCTGTCGTCCATCCTCGGTCCCATCACGTACGGCGTGGTGAGCTGGATCTCGGGCGGCGATCACCGCCTCGCGATCCTCATCACCGGCGTGTACTTTGTCGTCGGTCTCGCGCTGGTCGCGACGCTCGACGTGCAAAGAGGACGCCGCGCGGCACTTGCCGCTGCTCAATAGAAGCAAAGCTTTGACGCGAAGGACGCGAAGAAAAGCAAAAGCGTTTAACCACGAAGGACGGTTTGCGGCGCTGGCGATTGTCAGGTCGAGTTCAGTTCAACGCCGCTACTTTGATGTTCCTTTGTATGCTTCAGGTTCCTTAGCGTCCTTCGCGTCCTTTGCGTTGGATGCTTTTGATTGTCGTCAGGCCGGGAAAACTTACCGATATCAAAGGTTTCCTAAGATATACTGCCGCATCACACGAGGATGCGCATGGGACGCCGGGATCTCAGTCCAGCGGGGAAGCGACCGCGTGCCGGCGTGCCCGGCGACGCTGCCTCTGCCGCGTCTGCTGCACCTGTGGGCGTCCCTTCGGCCCACCTGCTCCTCGAATGCACTCGCGCGGTCCTGCGCGCTCGCGACCAGGCCGAGCTCGCCCGCGGCGTAGAGACGCTGCTCACCCAGTCGGGCGAATACGCCCAGGCCTCGATCGTCTTCGGCGCGGCTCTGCCTGCGCAGACGCCCGAGGCAGGAGCCCCGATCGAGCCGGCGCCGACAGACCGCCTCGTCCTGCCCCTGAGCGTTGCCGGCCAGCCGATCGCTTCGTTCGAGTTGAGGACGAGCGGCGAGCGGGTGCCCGGGGAAGCCGAGCTCGCGCAGCTGCGCGCGCTCGCGGACGACCTCTCCTTCGCCGTGGGGCGCCTGCAGCGCGATGCGCAGCGGCGGTCGGTCGCCGCGAGCGAGCGCCGGCTGCGCGAAACTTTCGAGCACGCGGGCGTCGGCATCACGCGCGTGGGCGCCGACGGCCGCTTCATCGAAGTCAACCAGAAGTTCTGCGAGATGCTCGGCTACGCGCGTGACGAGCTGATCGGCCGCCCGGCGATCGAGGTGACGGTCCCCGGCGAGCACGGCGCCGGCGCGGCATCTCGCGCGCAGGCGCTGCTCGGCGGCAAGAGCCTCTCCATCACGGAAGAGCGCTACCTGCGCAAAGACGGCGCGCACCTGTGGGTGCGGCGCACGATGTCCCCCGCGTACGACGACGGCAAGGCGCACGACGTCATCAGCATCGTCGAGGACGTCACCCAGCGCAAACTGGCGCAGGAAGGCCTCGCCAGCGAGCACACGCTGTTGCGCACGATCATCGACGCGCTGCCGCATTACATCTACGTCAAAGGCAAGGACGGGCGGATAACCGTCGCCAACCAATCGTGGCTGGAGGCGCGCGGGCTGACGATGAGCCAGGTGCGCGGCAAAACGGTCCACGACATTTTCCCGCCCGATATCGCACGGCACATGGAGACGCAGGAGCGGCCGATCCTCGACTCGGGTGAGCAGGTGATCGACGTCGAGCAGCACGTGGTGTTCACGAAATCCGACGGCAGCGCGCATGACCGCTGGTCGCTCACGACCAAGGTGCCGCTGCGGGAGTCCGACGGCACGATCATCGGCGTGGTCGGCATCAGCCGCGACATCACCGAGAGGAAGCGCATCGAGCGCGAGCTGCGCGAATACGTCGAGCGCTTCGAGCTCGCCGCGCGCGCGACGAGCGACGTCATCTGGGACTGGGACTTCAACTCCGGGACGCTGTGGTGGGGTGAAGGAATCGAGCAGCTCTTTCACTATAGCCGCGAGCAGATGGAGCCGAGGATCGAGTCGTGGACCTCGCGCATCGATCCGGCGGAGGCTCGAGCGGTCGTGGCGGGCATAGAGCAAGCCATCGCCGGGGATGCGACCGTCTGGAGCGCGGATTACCGTTTCCGCCGCGGCGACGGCAGTTACGCCGACGTCTTCGACCGTGCGTTCATCATCCGCGACGAGAACGGCAAGGCGCTGCGCATGATCGGCGCGATGATGGACATGTCGCAGAGAAAGCGCGCCGAGCGCGAGCGCGCGATGGAGCACGCGGTCTCGCAGGTGCTCTCGCAGTCGCGCAGCGTCGAGGAGACCCTGCCGCGGCTCATCAGCACGATCTGCGTCGCGATGGGATGGGCGTACGGCGCACGCTGGGTATGGGATCGCGAAACCGCGAAACTGCGCCGCGCCGAATGGTGGTCCGACCGCGAGCTCGATTTCGACGCCGCGGACCGGCAATACTGGCTCGAGCTCGGCCCTGCATACGCCGGCGGCCTGCTGCTCCGCGCGTGGTTCGAGGAGCGCCCGACGTGGCTGACCGATATCGACGTCGAGCCGTCGTTCCGCCGCAGGCCCAGCGCGGCCCGCCTCGGGTTTCGCAGCGCGTATGCCTTTCCGATCCTCGCGCACGACGAGCGCGTCGGCGTGATGGAGTTCTTCGGGCGCGAGGTGCGCGAGCCGGACGAAGCGCTGCTGCAGGTCACCGCCGCGGTCGCCAGCCAGATCGGACAGTTCATACGCCGCAAGCAGGCCGAGGATTCGCTGCAGGAAAGCGAGCAGCAGCTGCGCGCGATGTTCGAAAACGCCGACGTGGGCATCTCGGTGACGAGCCTCGACCTGCGCTATCTGCGGGTCAACGACAAGTACTGCAGCATCGTGGGCTACACGCGCGAAGAGATGCTCGCGCTGCGCGTGCCCGACCTGAACCTGCCCGAGAACGTCGCGCCGCTCACCGAGTATCGCGAGAGCGTGGTAGCCGGCGCGGCCACCCACCAGACGCGCGAAAAACAGCTCGTGTGCAAGGACGGGCAGTTGATCTGGGTGTCGATGGCGATTTCGCTCGTGCGCGCAGCCGACGGCTCCCCGCGCTATTTCATCGCGGTCATCCAGGACATCTCCGAGAACAAGCGCGCGGCGGCGGCGCTCAAGGAAAGCGAAGAGCAGTTCCGCCGGCTTGCCCATTACGACAGCCTCACGCGGCTTCCGAACCGTTCGCTCTTCTACGATCGGCTGGCGCACGGCATCGCGCAGGCCCGGCGCAACGCGTGGACGCTGGCCGTGCTCTTCATCGACGTCGACCGCTTCAAGCACGTGAACGACACGTTCGGCCACACCGCCGGCGACCAGCTCCTGAAGCAGGTGTCGGAGCGCCTGTCGGAGTGCGTGCGCAGCGACGACACCGTGGGGCGGCTCTCCGGCGACGAATTCGCGATCGTGCTGTCGCGCGTGGCGGCGCCCGAGGACGCGGCGACCGTCGCGCAGAAGATCGTCGACGAGCTCAACCTGCCGTTCCAGCTCGAAGGCACCGAGCTTTTCGTCACCGCGAGCATCGGCATCACGGTGTACCCGAACGACAGCGAAGAGCAGGACGCGCTGATCAGGAACGCCGACGTCGCGATGTATCGCGCCAAGGAGCGCGGGCGCAACAACTACCAGTTCTACACGCCCGAGATGAACCGGCGCACGCGCGAGATGCTCAACATGGAAGGCGAGTTGAGGCGCGCGTTGGAGCGCGACGAGTTTGTCATGCACTACCAGCCGAAAGTGAGCCTCGCGACCGGGCAGATCACCGGCGTCGAAGCGCTGCTGCGCTGGCGCCACCCCGAGCGCGGCCTGGTGCCGCCGGGGGATTTCATCCCGCTGCTCGAAGAGACCGGGCTCATCGTCCAGGCCGGCGAGCGGGTGCTCGAGCTGGTGTGCGAGCAGATCAATTGCTGGGGGCGGGCGGGCATCGAGCCGCTGCCGGTCGCGGTCAATCTCTCCGCGCGCCAGTTCCTTGCGCCCGATCTCGCGGGCAGCATCCGTCGCGTGCTCGAAGCGCACCACGTGAACCCCGGTCTGCTCGAAGTCGAGATCACCGAAAGCGCGATCATGACCAACGCCGACGAGGCCATACGCACGCTCGAAACCCTCGAGGCGCTCGGCGTCAAAACCTCGGTCGACGATTTCGGGACGGGCTATTCGAGCCTCGGTTACCTGAAGCGCTTCCCGCTCTACGCGCTCAAGATCGACCGCTCGTTCGTGCGCGACATCACGACCGACCCCGACGACGCCACGATCACGCAGGCGGTGATCTCGATGGCGCACAGCCTGCAGCTCAAGGTGATCGCGGAAGGGGTCGAGACCGAAGCCCAGCTCGAGTTTCTCGAGCGCTACGGCTGCGACGAAGTGCAGGGCTTCCTGTACTCGAAGCCGCTACCCGGCGACGAATGCGGCGCGCTGATCGCGGAGGACGGGCGGTTCAGGAAGGGCTAGCGCGTGCGGTCGTCATTCCGGCGAAGGCCGGAATCCAATTGAAGTCCGGCAAATTCAAGATGGGTTCCGGACCACTTCCGCTGCCGCGGGTCCGGAACGACGATTCGATGCCTGTCATTGCGAGGAGCGCCGTGACGAAGCGATTGCGTCGCGGACGTTACCGTGCGCCACGGGATCGCCACGTCGCGCTGCCGCGGCTCCTCGCGACGACAACAACTGTCGTTGCGAGGAACGCCGTGACGAAGCCTGTCCTGAGCTTGTCGAAGGGCAATCTCGAAGCGTTCGCTTCTCCAGGCCGCTACGAGTCGAAACGAAACACCAGTGACGGCGCTTCCATCCGGTCGCGCGGCTTGCGTATGCGCTCCACCATCGCGAGCGCATACGGGGCGGTCTCCAGCAGTATCGTCGTCAGGCGCTCGTCGAGGTTGAGCCCCGCGCGGCGCGCCATCTCTTCGACATAGGCAGTCGTCTTCGCATCGAGGTCGGGCCTCACCGGCTCGTTGCCCGGCGTGAGCGCCGGCTGCGGCGTTCCCGCCTCGAGCTTGGGGTGGCGCTGGTGCCAGTCGGTCGCGCTCTGCCAGGCGTGGCCGACCTTGAGCACGCGCGCGTCGTCGCCGGGCCTGCCGATGATCTGCAGCCCGAGCGGCAGTCCGTTCTTCGAAAACCCGCCGCACACCACGAGCGCGGGGCTGCGCGCGACGTTCGACGGCGTGAAGACGTTCGAGCGCTTCCAGAAATTCGTCGTCCGGTGTGCGTCCAGCCGCGGGGCCGGCCCGAAACCGCACGTGAGCAGCACGTCGTAGCGCTCGTACAGCGGTTTCATCTCCGCCATGTAGCGCCGGTGCTCGCGCAGGGCCTGGACGTAGTCGACCGACTGGAAGAGGCACGCGGGGAGCACGCGTCCGAGGAAGTCGCGGCCGAAATCGCCGGGCCTCGCGATGAGCTCCTTGTGGTGGACCGCGAGGAGCTCGGTCTCGGCGATGATCACCTTGATGTCGAGGCCGTCCATCATCGGCCGCGCGCGGGCGGTCTCGACTTTCGCGCCGAGACTTTCGAAGACGCGGATCGCCTCGTCCATCGCGGATCGCTGGTCTTCGGGCCCGGGCAGGTCCTCCTCCCAGTAGTGCCGCAGCACGCCGATGCGCAGGCCCTTGATGTCGCCTTTCAGCGCGGCGCGGTAATCGGGGATCTCGTGCTCGATGCTTCCGGGATCGCGCGGATCGTACCCGGCGATCGCCTGCAGCAGGATCGCGCAGTCTTCGACCGTGCGCGCCATCGGCCCGCAGTGGTCGAAAGTGAACGAGTTCGGGATGACGCCGTAGCGGCTCACCAGCCCGTAAGTCGGCATGAAGCCGGTGATGCCGCAGAACGACGCTGGGCCCCGTATCGAGCCGCCGGTGTCCGAGCCGAGCGAAGCGGGGATGAGGCCCGCGGCGAGCGCCGCGCCCGAGCCGCTCGACGAGCCGCCGGTGAAATGCTCGAGGTTCCACGGGTTGCGCGAAGGCGGCCACGGCAGGTCGAACGAAGGCCCGCCGTGAGCGAATTCGTGAGTCTGCAGCTTGCCGCAGAGGATGCCGCCGGCGGCGATCAGCTTCGCCGTCGCGGCGGCGTCGTCGGCAGGGATGTTGTCGATGCCGACTTTCGAGCCGCCGGTCGTCGCGGTGCCTTTGGTGTTGTAGATGTCCTTGAGCGCGAAAGGCACGCCGTGGAGCGGCCCGCGATAGTCGCCTTTCATGATCTGCGCTTCAGCGTCTTTCGCGCCCCACACCGCGAGCTCGGCGGTGAGCGAGATATACGCGTTCAGCTGCGGCTCGAGCGCGTGAGTGCGTTTGAGCAGCGCGTCGGTGAGCTCGACGGGCGAGAGCTTGCGCGTGCGGATGAGGTCGGCTGCTTGCGCGACGGTCAGGTGGTGCAGTTCGGAAGTCATGGCGGTTCCGGCGAGGCTGATTCGGGGCGATAGAATAACCGTTACACCGCAGGAGAGGACAGCGCCATGAGCACGAACGAGAGGCGGGCCCCGCATACGCGGCGCTGGAGCGAGCAGCGCTGGCTCGTCGACAACGTGATCCGCTCGGTCGGGATCGACTGGGACCAGCCGCGCAGCATCAGCTACAACGCGCCGTGCGGCGCCGAGGCCAACGCCGATTTCGCCGGGATACGGGAGCGGGTGAAGAAATACGCCGACATTTCGCCCGCTTTCGAGAACGCGGCGAGGCGCCGTGAAGCGAAAGCGCGCGCCGCCGAGAAAGCCGACGAACCGGTGACCGCGCGCCAGAATTTCTTCATCGCGGCGATCCAGTACGCCGCCGCGCAATGGCCTTACGACGAGAACAACGAGAAAAACCTCGCGCTGAACGAGCGCAAGCGCGAGTGCTATACGTGCTACTCGCAGTTCGCCGATCATCACGTCGAGCAGGCGTGGATTCCTTTCGGCGATAGCGCGCTTCCGGGGTGGTTCCACCTGCCGCCCGGCTACAGCGGCGGGCGTATACCCGCGGTCGTCTCGATCCCGGGGATGGACGGTTTCAAGGAAGCGAGCGTCGCGCTCTACGGCGACCGCTGGCTCTCGCGCGGCATCGCGGTGCTCAGCGTCGAAGGGCCGGGGCAGTATGAGAGCGCGGTGCTCGGCATCCCGGTGACGATGGGCAACTGGGTCGAAGCAGGGCGCGCGATCATGGAGTGGATGCGCGCTCGCCCCGAGGTGGACGCGGAGCGCATCGGCGTCGTCGGCCAGAGCTTCGGCAGCTTCTTCGCGACGATCTCGTGCGC
>JAQGNC010000615.1 GCA_028292065.1 Betaproteobacteria bacterium | reverse complement strand
CGGCGATCTCGTGGCGCACGATTTCGCCCGCGAGCGTCTCGCGATTGCCCTTCGACAAGCTCAGGACAGGCTTCGTCACCGCGTTCCTCGCAATGACAACGGCAGCATCACGCAGCCGCCTTCGCCGCTAACGCTTTCGCCACCCGCGAGTTCGTTGGCCGCCCGAGCGCGCGCGAGATGAAGTCCCCCGCGGCGACGAGCCTGCTCATGTCGATTCCGGTTTCGATGCCCAGGCCGTCGAGCATGTAGAGCACGTCTTCGGTCGCGACATTGCCGGTCGCGCCTTTCGCATACGGGCATCCGCCGAGCCCCGCCACCGAGCTGTCGAAAGTGGCAATGCCGCATTCCAGCGCCGCGTAGACGTTCGTCACGGCCTGCCCGTAGGTGTCGTGAAAGTGCCCCGCGAGCCTTTCGACCGGAATGTGCTTCGCCACCGCTTCGATGACGGTGCGCGTTGCGCCCGCGGTTCCGGTGCCGATCGTGTCGCAGATCGTGATCTCGTAGCAGCCCATCGCGTCCAGCGCCCGTGCGAGGCGCACGACCGCTTCAGGAGCGACTTCGCCTTCATACGGGCATCCGAGGCACACCGAGATGTCGCCGCGCACTTTGAGCCCCTGGCGCAGCGCTTCCTCGCAGACTTGCGCGAAGCGCGCGAGCCCTTCGTCGATCGAGCAGTTGGTGTTGCGCTTCGAGAAGCTCTCGGTGGCCGCGCCGAAGACCACGATCTCTTCGGCCCCGGCTGCGATCGCCGCCTCGAGGCCTTTGAGGTTGGGCACGAGTACCGGATAGACGACGCCCGGCTTGCGGCGTATCCCGGCCATCACCTCCGCGTTGTCGGCCATCTGCGGCACCCATTTCGGCGAGACGAACGCGGTCGCTTCGATCACCGGGATGCCGGCATCGGTGAGCCGGTCGATGAGCTCGATCTTGACCGCGGCGGGAACCGGCTGCGCTTCGTTCTGCAGGCCGTCGCGCGGACCGACCTCGACCATTCTGACTTTCTTCGGAATATCCATGAGACAGGCTCGGTCCGCGAGATTGAGTGAGTAAGCGCCTTGCGCGCGCCGCCCCGAGCGGAGCGGGCGACCGAGTATTTTAGCGCGCGACTGCGCGCGTCAACGCTTCTTCGCGGTGCGGCGCTTGGGAGGCGCAGGCGCAGGCTCGATCCATTCGGGTTTCCGCTTTTCGAGGAAAGCCGAAAGCCCTTCCTGCGCTTCGGGCGTGGCGCGGATCTCGGCTATGCGGCGTGAGGTTTCCTCGACGAGCCGGCGGTCGATCGCGGCATTCGCCGCGAACGGGATGAGGGTTTTTACCGCGGCGATCGCGGCCGGACCGCTCGTGTAAAGGGCCGCGAGAAGCTCGCCGATTTTCGCGTTCAGGTGCTCGTCTTCCGCGATGTCGTGGATGAGACCGATGCGAAACGCTTCCGCGCTGTCGAACGCTTCACCCGTCAGCATGTAACGCCGGGACATGCGCGCGCCGATTGCGCCGATCACGTAAGGGCTGATCATCGCCGGAATGATGCCGAGCTTCACTTCGGACAGCTGGAACGTCGCGAAGCGCGAAGCCACCGCGATATCGCACGCGGCGACGAGCCCGCAGCCGCCGCCTCGCACCGCACCGCGAACGCAGGCGATCGTAGGTTTCGGCAGTGTGTAGAGGGCGTGCAGCATGTTCGCGGAAGCAAGCGCGGCCTCGTAATTCTGCTTCCTGGTGTAGCTCGCGCTTTTCTTCATGTGCCCGATGTCAGCGCCGGCGCAAAAGCTCCCGCCCGCACCGACGAGCACGACCGACCTCACGTGCGCATCCTTCCCGAGCGCTTCGAGGTCCGCGGTCAGCGCCTCGACCATCTCGGGGTCGAATGCGTTGTGCACCTCGGGCCGGTTGAGCATGACGGTCGCGTTACCGTCCTCGTCGATGCGCGTGATGATCTTGTCGGTCATAATTTGGGCATACTCAAAAGTAAAGCTTTAACGCGAAGGACGCGAAGGACGCGAAGGAAAAACTAAAGGTTTGCAGTGGCATTTTCACGTTCGCGTTACTGTCCGCATGCACACCACGACGAATAAAGCTTTTCCTTCGCGTCTTTTCCTTCGCGTCCTTTGCGTCTTTCGCGTTAAGGCTTTTGACGTTCTTAGTTTTCGGGCGATTCGATTCTACATACGAAACACCCCGAAGGTCGTTTTCCGGACCGGCGCACCCGCGGCGACAGCGAGGCCCATCGCGAGTGTCGCGCGAGTCGCTTTCGGATCGATGATGCCGTCGTCCCACAGCCTCGCGCTCGCATAGTAAGCGCTCGATTGCCGCGCGTACTGCTCGAGTATCGGCGCTTTGCACGCGGCGTCGTCGGCTTCAGACCACGTGCCGCCGCTTTTTTCGACCTGCTCGCGCTTCACCTGCGCGAGCACGTTCGCGGCCTGCTCGCCGCCCATCACCGAAATGCGTGCATTGGGCCAGGTCCACAGGAAGCGCGGCCCGTACGCGCGGCCGCACATGCCGTAGTTGCCGGCGCCGAAGCTGCCGCCGATGATCACGGTGAGCTTCGGCACTTGTGCGCACGCGACCGCCGTCACCATCTTCGCGCCGTCCTTGGCGATGCCGCCCGACTCGTATTTCTTCCCGACCATGAAGCCGGTGATGTTCTGCAGGAAGACGAGCGGGATGTTGCGCTGGCAGCAGAGCTCGATGAAGTGAGTCCCTTTGAGCGCGGACTCGGAAAACAGGATCCCGTTGTTCGCGACGATGCCCGCTCGGCGCCCTTCGATGCGCGCGAAACCGCAGACCAGCGTCGCGCCGTAACGCGGCTTGAACTCGTCGAGCTCGCTGCCGTCGACGATGCGAGCGATGATCTCGCGAACGTCGAAAGGGGTGCGCGTGCTCTCGGGCAATACGCCGTAGATTTCGTCGGCGTCGTAGAGCGGCGGCGCGGCGGGCGCGTGCGTGTCGGCAGATGCAGGCCAGTTCAGGTGCGACACGATGCGGCGCACGCGCTCGAGCGCATCGGCGTCGTCTGCGGCGAGGTCGTCCGCAACGCCTGATATGCGTGTGTGCACGTCGGCACCGCCCAGCTCCTCGGCGTCGACGATCTCTCCGGTCGCGGCTTTGACGAGCGGGGGTCCCGCGAGAAAGATCGTCCCCTGGTTCTTGACGATCACCGCTTCGTCGGACATCGCGGGGACGTACGCGCCGCCGGCGGTGCACGAGCCCATCACGCACGCGATCTGCGGCACGCCCGCGGCCGACAGGTTCGCCTGGTTGTAGAAGATGCGGCCGAAGTGATCGCGGTCGGGAAAGACTTCGTCCTGGCTCGGCAGGTGCGCGCCGCCCGAATCGACGAGATAGATGCACGGCAGCCGGTTCTCGGCCGCGATCTCCTGCGCCCGCAGGTGCTTCTTCACAGTGAGCGGAAAGTAGGTGCCGCCTTTCACCGTCGCATCGTTGGCGACGATCATGCAGCGCACGCCTTGAACCGTGCCGATGCCGGTGATGAGGCCGGCCGCCGGGACTTTTTCGTCATACACTTCCCACGCGGCAAGCGGAGAAAGCTCGAAGAACGCGCTGCCGGGGTCGACGAGACGTGCGATGCGATCGCGAGGCAGGAGCTTGCCGCGCGCGGTGTGGCGCTCGCGCGCCGTGGCGCCGCCGCCTTCGCGCACGATTGCGAGACGCTCGTCGAGCTCGGCGACGCTCGCGCGCATGCGCTCGGCTGAGGCTTTGAATTCGGGGCTGGAGGGTTTGAGCTTCGACTTGATTGCGGGCATCGCTTGGGTCAGTCGCTTATTTGCTGTGTCGTCATTCTGGCGCAGGCCGGAATCCATTTTGAGGTACTGCCGTTCAAAATGGATTCCGGATCACCTGCGCTGCCGCGCGTCCGGATGACGAGCTCTTATCGCGGGAGCGCGTCGAGATACAGCGAGAGCATAGGCGAATCGAAACACGCGAACGTGATTCGTTCAATGGTGTCGTGGCGTTGCAGCCCTTCGGCGCACTCGCGCACAGCGATGTCGACCGCCTGCTCGAGCGGATACCCGTAGACGCCGCAACTGATTGCCGGGAACGCCAGTGTGCGCAAGCCGTGCACGGCCGCGAGCGCGAGGCTTTCGCGATAGCACGAGGCGAGCAGCT
>JAQGNC010000610.1 GCA_028292065.1 Betaproteobacteria bacterium | reverse complement strand
CTGCCCCGAAGTCGCCGAGCCGCTGCGCGACGCCGGCTGGGAATTTCTCGCCCACTGCTACGAGCAGGCGTCGATACACGCGCTTCCCGACCAGCGCGCGATGATCGACAAGACGATCGAAGTGCTCGAGAAATTCACCGGCAAGAAACCCGAAGGCTGGCTCGGACCGGGCCGCACGCAGAAGTTCGACACCCTCGAGCACGTGAAAGACGCCGGTTTCCTGTGGCAGGCGGACTGGGTCATCGACGACCAGCCGATCTGGACGCACACCGAGAAAGGCCCGATCGTGTCGATGCCGTACGCGGTCGAGCTGAACGACATCCCGATCATGGTCGGCGGTCATCACGAGTCGGACCAGATGTACAAGCGCACGGTCGACGCGTTCGACGAGCTCTACAGGGAGTCGGAGACGTCGGCGCGGGTCATCTGCATCGCGGTGCACCCGTACATTTCAGGCGCGGCTCACCGCATCAAGTATTTCCGCGAGCTGATCGGCTACATGAAGAAGCAGAAAGGCACGGTGTTCTGGAACGGCGACCAGATCTATCGCTGGTTCATCTCGCAGCGGCCGGAGCCCGATTACCTGCCGTAGACGCGGCGGCGCTCGTCCTCCTCCTCGTCAAGGCGCGAGGACGAGCCGAGCCCGATTACCTGCCGTAAGCGCGGCGACGCTCGACCTCCTCCTCCTCAAGGGGAGAGGACGAGCTTCCCCAGCACTTTGCCGCTTTCCAGGAGCGCGTGAGCGCGGCCAGCTTCGGCGAGTGGCAGGCGCTCCTGTATCGTCGGGCGCACCACGCGCCGCGAGAAGAGATCGAGCAGCGCCTCGGTGCAGCGGCGGCGCTGCTGCGGATCGTGATCGAAGGTGTGCATCGAAAAAAGCCGCAGCCCGGGGCTGTCACCCAGGCGCGCGCGCATCGCATCGAAGAGCGCGGCCCCGTCCGGCCACCCGGTGAGAAAACCGTAGAGGACCGCGAGCCCCAGCGGCGCGGTGTATTCGAACAGCGTCGGGAAGCGCGCCCCGGCGACCGCGTCGAGCACGAGGTCCGCGCCCTTGCCTCCCGTCGCCTCCCTGATTTTCGCCGCCACGTCGGGCTCGTCGTACAGAAACGCCGCGGCTGCGCCCGAGCCGATCGCGAATTGCGCTTTTTCTCGCGAGCTCGTGAGCGCGATCACGCGCTTGCCCGCCGCGGTGGCGAGCTGGACGCACGCCGAGCCGATGCCGCCGGCCGCAGCGGTGACGAGCACGCTGCGGTACTCGAAGCCTCGCGACGCGCTGTTGAGCACGTGCCACGCGACCTGGTAGCCCGACAGGGTCGCGACCGCTTCCATGTCCATACCGGGCGGCAGCGCGATCAGCGCTTTCGCGTCGACCGCGATGTACTCGGCGTAGCAGCCGCAGCGATGCGGAAGCTCGCGCGCCGAGACGTACACCGGCTGTCCCACTTCGAAACCGGAGAGCTCGCTGCCGACGCTTGCGATCGTGCCGCTCATTTCGATGCCGGGGATCGCGGGCAGCGGCGGCATCCACGGATAGGCGCCCCTGCGCACCAGCACTTCGGGCATGTTGACGCCGATGGTGTGTGCGCGGACCAGGGCCTGCGTCGGTCCCGGGACGGGAATGGGCATTTCGACGAGCTCGAGTACTTCCGGCCCGCCGGGATGCGACATGCGGATTGCTTTCAGATTGCGCCTCTTGTTTTTAGAGCCGGCCGGATCGACACAGGACTAAGCGGTCGGCTTCATGCGAAGCTTGATGATCGCGTGGTCGACCGCATACGCGTAGAAGTCGCCGTTCTCGAGCGCGAATTCGATCGTGAACCGTTTGACTCGCCTGTTCGTCGCCCTGAACAGCACCGGAGTCACGAACAGCAGGACGAGCAGGCCTGCCCACCATTTGACGAACACCGCGGCGACCAGCGCGGCGGGCAACGTGACCAGCCAGGCGATCGTCCACCACTGGTATTCCTGCTGGTAACGCGCCGGCAGCACGGTCTTCGCGTTGGCAACCTCCATGGCTTTGGCCCGGTCGACCTCCACCTGGATACTTCCCGCGCGCCAGGCGCTTTTGAATTCATCGTGCTCCATGACTCTCTTTCGGCGATTGAACGCGCGATATTATCCTTCAGATGCCGCGACATTCCTGAGGAAAAAATCGGTGGAGATTCGTAGCGCAGGCGCCCTCGCCTGCAGCCGACACGTTGCACCGACAACGCGGGAGCCGGGATGGCCGCGTGAGCGCGGGTCGATAACACCACGGCTGCTGCAGGCGCGGCGCCTGCGCTACAAAGTTCGCCGATTCGTAGCGCAGGCGCCCTCGCCTGCAGCCGAATGCGGCGCTATTGCTGCGGGACCTTCGCTTCGCGCACCACTCGCGCCCACGTATCCGTTTCGGATTTGATGAACGCGGCGAACTGCTCGGGCGTCGAAGGCGCGGCATCGACACCGACTTCGAGCAGACGGCGCTGAGTGTCCGGCACGCCGAGTGTTCGTTTCACGTCGGCATTGAGTTTCTCGATCAGCGGCTTCGGCACGGCGGCAGGTGCGCAGATGCCGTACCACACCGTCACCTCGATCGGCACCCCCGCTTCGCGCATGGTCGGCACGTCGGGCAGGTGCGCACTGCGCTTCGGCGATGTCACCGCGAGCGCGCGTGTGCGGCCGGACTTCATCACCGCCAGTTGCGTCGACATGTTGTCGAACATCGCGGGGATGTGGCCGCCGAGCAGGTCGGTGAGCGCCGGCGCCCCGCCCTTGTACGGCACGTGAACGATGTCGATGCCGGTGGTCAGGCGAAACAGCTCGAGCGTCATGTGCGGAGAGCTCCCGACGCCCGGAGACGCGATGATGATCTTTCCGGCGTTCGCCTTGGTGTAGGCGACGAACTCGCTCACCGACTTTGCGGCCAAGGCGGGATGGACCACCAGCACGTTAGGCGTGGTGCCGAGCAGCGAGACCGGTGCGAAATCCCGGTAGTGGTCGTAGGGCAGGTGCTTGTAAAGCGAAGGCGCGACGCCGTGCGACCAGATGCCGCAAAGAAGCAGCGAGTAGCCGTCCGCCGGCGCTTTCGCGGCCATGTCGGTCGCTATCGTGCCGCCTGCGCCTGCGCGGCTGTCGATGATCACCGGCTGCCCCCACAGCTCGGCCAGCTTCGAGGCGACGATGCGCGCGGTGACGTCGACCCCGCCGCCGGGCGCGAAACCGACGAGCAGGCGGACCGGCTTGTTCGGATAGCCCTGCGCCTGTGCGGCGCCGGCAGCGGCCAGCCCGAACGCGATCGACAACGCTGCTGTGCGTAAGCTCAGGCTCATCATCCCTGCCCCCTACTCGGCGTTACGTTGAAGACGTGATGGCTGCGAGCCGTCATGCGCAGCACGGAACCGGCCGCGCGCAAGGCTACGCTGCACCCACCGGAGTGACAAGCCGCGCGACGGCGCGTTGTGTATCGCGGCACATGGGTCTAGCCTTGAAGCGCCGACCTGTCCTGGTCGCGGAGGGCTCATGACCGCATTCATGGCTGCGTTGTGCGCCTGGCTCCTGATCGCGGCGGCGTGGGCGCAGTCGCCGAATCGCCCGGGTGCCGGCGACGAATTCAGCGTCAACACCGGCCCTCGACAGGAAGATCCCGTCGCCTGTTTCGACCGCTCGCTGCGAACCGCGCGCGCCGCGCAGCAGGCGTATCAGGTCGTCTACGGCAGCGAGTGGGCGCGCCAGGGCGAGTGCGCCGGCGGTACTGCGGAAGGCGCGCCCGGTCTCGGCGCCTGCTGGAGTCCGCTCACGCAAGCGCGTTCGCTGCTCGAACAGGCGGCTCGGCTTTTCGAAACCGGACGGCGAACGCCGGGACGACAGCAGAGCGAGGTGATCGCGCAAGCCAATGCCCTCGTCAGACAGGCAGCCGCGCAACTGGACGGCGCAACTCAATGCTTCCGGCCTGTGTTCGCGCAATGGCAAACGAGGCGGGGCGGCGCGGACGGTACACGCCGCGCCACACCGCCGGCTCCGGAACGCGGTGGACCAATGCCCTGGGAGCAGGCGGCCGACGCCGCCGAGCCGCAGAGGCCGCGAACACAAGTTCGCGTTACCCCGTTGAGCCCTGCGCAACAAGCGGCAACGCAGCTGGAGAACTCGTGGCGGCCGCTGAAAGCCGGTGTGTCTTACGCCACGACGATGTTCAACGGCCAGCCGCTGCACGCGGTGAAGATCACCGGTCCGATCCGCATCGGCTACGCTCCTCAAGGCGCCAGGCTCCAGGGATTCATCGATGGGACAGGTACGACGCTCGACAACCGCGGAACGCGAGCCATCGGCGCGGTGACGGGCACGTTCTCCGATTTCCGTATCCCCAAGCGGGGGGAGCCCGAACACATTGCTCAGCTCGGAGGACCGGTCGTGCAGGACGGTAAGCTCGTCGCTCCGCTGCCGCCGAAGGTCGGTGTGGGCGCTCTCGACGCTCCCCGCAGTTTCCTGGGCTACGGACCCAACGGCTACTTCATCGAAGAAATAGAAAAGTTCGCCACTCCCGAGGCGCGCGCGGCGAAAGTCGTCGGCTTCGGCGGAACACCACGTCCCGGCGGTCCGCTCCTGCAGGGGGTCGGCGGACTCGGACAGCTCCTGCACAACGGCATCGACGTGCACAAGGATTCGATAACGCACCAGGTGTTCAAGAACAGCGGCCAGCTCTCGGACACGGCGAACGCCAATGCGGTCGCAGGCATACTGGATCGCAACACGCTCTACCTGCTGGTCGAGGAAGGAAACGGCAACCTCAAGCGGCCGACGGGTGCCGGCGCCGGACAGCTGGCGGCAGTCCTTCAGGAATTGCAGGTGAAGGAAGCGGTCATGATGGACGGCGGCGGCAGCGCGCAGATGTACATCCAGGGCGTCGTGGACACGCGTCCGGGCAGCAGCGGACGAAAACTGCCGTCGGCGATCCTGTTTTGAAACCGGCGCGCGCTGACCGCCGCACCGAACTGGAGTAACCAATGCGCCGCCTATTGCCAGCCCTCGCGTGTTTCGCAATCGCGGTGTCAGCGATGGCCGCACAGGGCGAGGCGGCGTATCCGGTCAAAAACATACGCCTCATCGTGCCGTCGCCGACCGGCGGCCCGAGCGACCTCGTCGCCCGCATACTCGGCGACAGGCTCTCGGTATCGCTCGGCAAGCCGGTGATCGTGGACAACCGTCCCGGCGCGTCGCAGATCGTCGGTACTGCGGTGGTGGCTAAAGCCGCACCCGACGGCTACACGCTCCTGCAGGCCGCGGCCAACATGGCGATCAATCCGATCCTGATGGCCGACCTGCCTTTCGATACCGTCAGGGATTTCACGCCGGTCTCGATGACGCACCTCACGCCGTATGTGTTCCTGGTGAGCGCGCAGTCGCCGGTGAAATCGCTGCCGGAGCTGCTGAAGTACGTGAGGGCCAATCCCGGCAGGATCACTTACGGCGTCACCGGACCCGGCAGCCCGCAGCAGCTGGCGACACTGCTGCTCGCGCAGACGGCCGGCGGGCTCAGGGACATGACCGAAGTCCAGTACAAGGGTAGCTCGCCCGCGCATCCGGACCTGATCGCCAACCGCATCTCGTTCATGATCGATCCGCTCGCCGCCGCGGCGCCTCACGTCAAGGCAGGCTCGCTGCGCGCCCTCGCGGTCAGCACGCCCCAGCGCAACCCGTCGTTCCCCGACATCCCGACCGCGGCCGAGAGCGGAGTGCCCGGTTACGATTTCTCGAGCTGGGGCGGTGTGCTCGCGCCTGCCGGAACGCCGCGCGCCATCGTGCATAGACTGAACGCCGACATCGGCGCTGCGCTCACGAACCCGGACTTGACCAAGCGGTTCGTCGACATGGGCCTGGTGGCGAAGCACAGCACGCCACAGGAGTTCGGCGCTTTCGTGCAGACCGAAATGAGCCGCTGGCGAGCGGTGCTGGCGAAAAAATCGTGAACGCCGTCGTGCAGCTTCCCTCGATGAGGTCCCCGATGACGTGGCAAGCGCTTCTGATCGCGAGCGCCGTGCTCGCGTACAGCGGCGCGGCGAGCGCTCAGGGTAAGCGGGCCGCGTATCCGGCTCGCCCGATCCGGCTGATCGTATCGGTAGCTCCCGGCGCGGGCGCCGACGCGATCGCGCGCGCAGCCGCTCAGATGCTGACCGATCGCTGGGGCCAGAATGCCGTGGTCGACAACCGGCCCGGCGGCAGCGGCGTGATCGCCGCCGAGCTGGTCGCGAGAGCGGCGCCCGACGGGTACACGATACTCAGCCTGGGCGACACGCTCATGCTCCTCGGCGCGATGAAGCGCGTTTCCTTCGACGTCCTCACCGCGTTCGATCCGATCGTGCCGACGTCGGCTCAACCCTACGTGCTACTTGCGAACCTCAACGTACCGTTCAAGTCGATCAGGGAGCTGGTCGCGTATTCGGCGACGCACGCGGTGACTTACTCGGGATCCACGGGAGTGGGCAGTACGGTCCATCTCGGTATGGAACAACTGGCACAGCTATCCGGCGCCCGATTGCTGTTCATCCCCTACAAAGGAAGCGCGCCTGCGATCATCGCCGTCACTGGCGGTGAGATCCACATGGCGGCGGCGAGCTCGATCGCCGCGAGCGCGGCGATACGAACCGGCAAGGTGCGAGCGCTGGCCGCACTGAGCCTCGCGCGCATACCGGCGCTGCCGGACCTGCCGACCGTCGCCGAGCAGGGTTTTCCCGGCTTCAAGATCACCAATCGGTATGGCCTGTATGCGCCGGCGGGAACACCGCGCGGGATCGTCAACGCGATCAATCGCGTGGTGAGCGACGGGATGCACTCGCCGCAGATGACCCAGCGACTGCAGGCCGACGGCAGCCAGCCCGCCGAGCACATGACGCCCGGCGAGCTCAAGGCGGCGATCGCGCACGAGTATGCCGAGATCGAGCAGCAGGTGAGGCAGATGAATATCAAGATTCAGTAGATCAGCCGGGACACGACGCATACCGTCATAGTCGGGAGACGCAAGACATGAGAAACAAGAAAACGCAGAACGGACTCACTGGCCAGGCGATCGCCGGCACCCACGTCGTGTATCTCGGATGGGATGTCATAGACAAGGCGGCGCTGAAGGGACTGCTGGGCTTCGCCATACAGCGCACCGATCACACCGAAAACGAAAACTACTGGCTCCTGGGGATGAAGACGTTCCCCAACACCCTTCCGCCGCTGCCGCCGGGCGGCCAGGCATCGAGTCATGTCCAGCCGTTCCAGACGTTTCAGTGGGGCGACTACACCGCGAAGGCGGAGCACAAATACACCTACATCATCATCCCGATGTACGGAAAGCCGGGCAAGCTGACCGACGGCGAGGCGCTGTCGCTCGACGTGACCACCGAATCCGCGTGGGGCGATGTGCACAGCGTGTTTTTCAATCGGGGCGCGGTCGCATCACAGGAGTATGCGAGACGATTTCAGGACAGAAAGCCCAGTGTCGTGGGCGAAGCCGCGTACGCGTGGCTGTCCCGCGGGCTGCTCGAGGCCATGCTGTCGTTCATTCAGCGGGCGAAGGACGCAAAGTTCGGGCTGTGCGGCGCGATCTACGAGTTCCAGTGGAGCGCGGTATTGCAGGAGCTCAAGGCTGCCAAGGCGCGCGGCGCCAGTGTGCGCATCGTGTACGACGCCATTGCGAACGCAAAGTCGGAACCGGTGAAGCCGAACGAAGACGCGATCGCCGCCGCAAAGATTGCAGGACTGTGCCAGGGCTTCCACCACGGCAAGCTCATGCACAACAAATTCATCGTGCTCACGAAGAACAACAAGCCCGTGGCGGTGTGGACAGGTTCCACGAACGTGACCGAGAACGGCATATTCGGTCACCTGAATTGCGGTCACGCCGTCGAGGACGCGAGCGTGGCAAAAACCTACCTCGACTACTGGAATGCGCTCGCGAAAGACCCGGGCTCGGCGAGCCTGAAGCAAACGAACGCCGAGCAGGGGCCGCCGCCCTCGAATCCGGTGTCAGCGGGAACCGCAATGGTCTTCTCGCCGCAGAAGGACCTGACTTCGATGACGCGATACGCAGACATATCGAATCGGGCGAAGCGCGGTCTGTTCATGACTTTCGCCTTCGGGATGAACAAGGTCTTCCAGGAGGTATATGAGCAGCCCGACGGGGTCCTGCGCTACGCCCTGATGGAGAAAGAAGGCAACGGCGCGGCCCTCGCACAGGGCAAGATCGACATCGCCCGCATTCGAAAGCTGCCCAATGTGCTGGTGGCGATCGGTCACAACATCCAGGTGAATTCGTTCGATCGCTGGCTGCAGGAGGCCAGCTCCGCCGTCGCCAAAGCCAACGTCCACTGGGTCCACACCAAGTTCATGCTGGTCGATCCGCTCGGCGCCGATCCGGTGGTGATAACCGGTTCAGCCAACTTCAGCGACGCCAGCACGACGACCAACGAAGAGAACATGCTCGTAATACGCGGCGACACACGCGTGGCAGACATCTACTTCGGCGAGTTCATGCGTTCTTTCGCGCACTACGCTTTCCGCGAGGCCGTCTTCATCCATGCGCAGCAGGGCGGCGACGCAACCGCCTGGAAGCCGCAGGACCTCGCGGTCGACTCGACCTGGCTGAAGCCCTACATCACGCGGGGCTCACCGGGCGATCTCAAGCGCCTCTACTTCTCCCGGCAGTAGGTCGATTCAACGACGGCGCTACTCCGCCTTCGCCCCGGACGTCTTGACGACTTTCGCCCACTCGGCGATGTCTTTGCGAACGAACGCGGCGAACTGATCCCGGCTATTCGTTTCGGGTTCCGAGCCGAGGGCGACCAGGCGCTGGCGGATGTCGTTCACCGCGAGCGTCGA
>JAQGNC010000608.1 GCA_028292065.1 Betaproteobacteria bacterium | reverse complement strand
TGGCGCAGGCGGTGGTGCGTTGAGCAGCGCGCGCGAGTTGCGCACAACTTAGCGATGGTGTCGAGGAGAGCGTCCGCTTGGCGCATCGCGCGCACCAGTCCTCCGCCGCCTCGTGTATGTGCGCCATCGCACGGAGGCGCAACACGATCGCCACTACGATGGTTGGGCTCACACCGGCTGCGATGACTTTGCAGTACGCCCGACAGTGCGTTCCCCGACCTCACGCAGCCTCAATACGAAAGCCAATGAATGACACAACTCGACGCCGTGATCGAACTTCCGAAGCGCCCGAATGATTCGCGCACCCCGAGCGCCGCCAGCGCTGGCGCCGACGCGTCGCCCGAGCCGCGTGGCCCTATACACCAGGAGACGATGAAGGCGCTGGTCTATCGGGGCCCGGGGCTGAAAGCGCTCGAGGAGCACGCAAAACCGGTGCTGCAGGCGGCGAGCGACGCAATCGTGAAAATAACGAAGACGACGATCTGCGGCACCGACTTGCATATCCTCAAAGGCGACGTCGCGACGTGCGCGCCAGGCCGGATCCTCGGCCACGAGGGTGTAGGGATCGTCGATTCGGTCGGCGCCGGTGTCACGCTGTTTCGTCCCGGCGACCGTGTTCTCATCTCGTGCATCTCTTCGTGCGCGAAGTGCGAGTACTGCCGTCGCGGCATGTATTCGCATTGCACGACCGGCGGCTGGATTCTCGGCAACGAGATCGACGGCACCCAGGCCGAGTTCGTACGCACGCCCCACGCCGACACCAGCCTTTATCCGATTCCGGAAGGTGCCGACGAAGAAGCGCTGGTCATGCTGAGCGACATTTTGCCGACCGGCTTCGAATGCGGCGTGCTCAACGGCAAGGTCGCGCCGGGCTCGACCGTCGCGATCGTAGGCTCAGGCCCGATCGGGCTCGCGGCTCTGCTGACAGCGCAGTTCTATTCACCCGCGCAGATCATCATGATCGATGTGGACGACGGGCGGCTCGAAATCGCGCGGCAGTTCGGCGCAACAGACACGATCAACAGCGCCGATGGCAAGGCTGCCGCGAAGGTGAACGCGCTCACCGCCGGCCGCGGCGTGGATACGGCGATCGAAGCGGTCGGCGTGCCGGCGACGTTCGTCTTATGCCAGGACATCGTCGGTGCCGGCGGCGTGATCGCGAATGTCGGCGTCCATGGGCAGAAGGTCGACTTACACCTCGAAGGTCTGTGGTCGAAGAACATTGCGATCACCACGCGGCTGGTGGATACGGTCACCACGCCCATGCTCCTGAAGACGGTGCAATCGAAGAAGCTCGATCCGGCCCGCCTCATCACCCATCGCTTCAAGCTCGACCAGATCATCGACGCCTACGACACCTTCAGTCGCGCGGCGGAGACGAAGGCGCTAAAAGTAATAATAGAGGCTTCATAGCCGTCTTCGTCTGTATAGCGCAGCGGCCCGTGCCGCGCGCCTTCCTCTCAGTAACCCGGCGTCTGTCCAGGGCGCCCAATCGGAGTCACTCAATGTCTCTTCCCCATGCCGTTGTTTTGATCGACCACCACAGCGCGCAAGTGCTGCAATTCGACGCCGACCACGTCCAAAGTCGCAAGGTCAAGGCCCATACCCACCACACGCGCCAGCACGGCAGTAACGTGCGGTCGGAGCACGAGTTCTTCGGCGACGTGTGCGATGCGCTCGCCGGCGTCGCCGAGGTGCTGGTAACCGGCTCGCACACCGCGCAAGCCGACTTTCGCCACTACGTCGACAAGCATCGCGCGGCGCTGGCAAAACACATCGTCGCGTGGGAGACGGTGGACCACCCGACGGACAACCAGTTACTGGCGCTCGCGCGCCAATATTTCGTCAAGCACGACGCCACGGCCGCTGCGCCGACGGCGGGTTGACCACGCGGAGCCCTGATTACAGCAGGGGGTGCCGGATCATCGACCGCCCGATTCATATGAGAATGAGCGAACCATGAGCACCCATTCAGGCACCGATGCAAGCCGGCTCAGGAGCATCGCTCGCCGGGCGATGCTCGAGCGCGGCCTGCTGCCGGATTTTTCCGAGGCAGTGATGACGCAGACGAGCGCCGCCGTTGCCATGCGGCATGAATCGAATACCGCTATCCGCGATCTTCGCGGGTTGCTGTGGGCGTCGATCGATAACGACGATTCGCGCGACCTCGACCAGCTCTCTGTTTCGCAACCCGCGGCCGATGGCGCTGTGCAGATCCTTGTCGCCATCGCGGACGTCGATGCGCTCGTGAAGCGAGGCTCGGCGATCGATGGCCACGCCGAAGCCAACACGACGTCCGTCTACACGGCTGCTCAGATCTTTCCGATGCTGCCGGAGAAACTTTCGACCGATCTCACCTCGCTCGGCGAGGGGCAGGATCGGCTCGCGATCGTGATCGAGATGCTCGTGGGCACCGATGGTGCGATCACGAAGTCCGACGTCTATCGCGCGGTCGTCTGCAATCGTTCGAAGCTCGCCTACAACGCGACGGCCCGGTGGCTCGAGGGCGATGCGCCCGCGCCGAGCGGGATCACAGCGGTTGCCGGTCTCGACGAGCAACTTCGCGCGCAGGATCGCGCCGCGCAATCGATGAGAGCGCTGCGGCACCAGCACGGCGCGTTGAGCCTGGAAACGATCGAGACGCGCGCGGTCTTCGACGGGGATGTGCTCGCCGACTTGCGCCCGGATGAGCCGAACCGGGCGAAGCAGCTCATCGAGAACCTGATGATCGCGGCGAACGGGGTCACTGCAAAGTACCTCGACGCGAAAGGTCTGCCAACGCTGCGGCGCATGTTGCGCTCCCCGGAGCGGTGGCAGCGCATCGTCGATCTCGCGGCCGAATCCGGCGAACGTCTCCCGGCGGCGCCGAGCGGGCTTGCACTCGAGGAATTCCTCGCGTCGCGACGGCGCGCGGATGTCGCGCGATTCCCGGACCTTTCACTCTCGGTCGTCAAGCTGCTGGGTCGGGGCGAATATGTGGTGCGCCTTCCGGGCGAGTCGGCAGCAGGCCATTTCGGACTTGCGGTGCAGGACTATACCCATTCGACTGCGCCGAATCGTCGCTTCCCCGATCTCATCACCCAGCGTCTGCTGAAAGCTGCGATTGCCGGCGAGGCAATGCCCTACAGCACCGAGCAACTGCAAGCGCTCGCGCGCCATTGTACGGAGCAGGAAGACAACGCCACGAAGGTCGAGCGGCAGGTTCGCAAGTCGGCGGCCGCGCTCCTTCTGGAGTCGAGGATCGGCCAGCGTTTCGAGGGCATGGTGACCGGTGCGTCGGGCAAGGGCACGTGGGTGCGAATCTCGCATCCCGCCGTCGAGGGCAAGATCGTGAACGGAGCCGAAGGTCTCGATGTCGGCGACCGGGTGCACGTCAAATTAGTGCGAACTAACGTCGAGCGCGGCTTCATCGATTTCGTGCGCGAAACAACCAGGTAAGCGCCACGCAAGACCTCGAGTGAAGACTATGGACAAATCGGCTGTCGCGGACACGCCATGACAGCACCCGCCGAGAATGCGGCTGCCGCTCCCAACCGCGGGCTCGTCGTGGCGGTGCGCGGCAGCGTCGTCGATGTCAGGTTCGATCAGCATCTTCCACCTATTTACTCGATGCTCCGAACCGGAGACGGCAATCAGATCGCCATCGAGGTGCTGGCTCAACTCGATGCGCACCGCGCACGCTGCATAGCGCTGACACCGACGCAGGGTCTCGCACGCGGCATGGTCGTGGAGGATACGGGCGGGCCTCTGTGCGCTCCGGTCGGGAAGAACATCCTCTCGCGCATGTTCGACGTGTTCGGAGACGCCATCGACCGTGAGCCCCCGCCACTGGGCGTCGAATGGCGCACCGTGCACCGGTCTCCGCCCCCACTGGCAAGGCGTTCTACCCAGTCCAAAATATTCGAAACCGGTATCAAGGTCATCGACCTGCTCGTGCCGCTGGAGAGCGGCGGCAAGGCAGGGCTTTTCGGTGGAGCAGGCGTGGGTAAGACGGTCCTGCTGACCGAGATGATTCACAACATGGTCGGTAACCAGAAAGGCGTCAGCATCTTCTGCGGCATCGGTGAGCGCTGCCGCGAAGGGGAAGAGCTTCACCGCGAGATGAAGGCAGCCGGCGTGTTGCCGAACATGGTGATGGTGTTCGGTCAGATGAACGAGCCTCCCGGCGCGCGCTTTCGCGTAGGCCATGCGGCGCTCACGATGGCCGAGTATTTCCGCGATGATGAGCATCGGGACGTTCTCCTGCTGATCGACAACATCTTCCGTTTCATTCAGGCCGGCTCGGAAGTATCGGGCCTTATGGGACAGATGCCGTCGCGGATGGGTTACCAGCCGACGATGGGCACCGAGCTCTCGGGACTCGAGGAGCGCATCGCGAATACC
>JAQGNC010000603.1 GCA_028292065.1 Betaproteobacteria bacterium | reverse complement strand
GCAAGGTCTCATCGCCAGGATGCCCGCGACCGCGATCCATCTCAACATGGCTTCGGTGAGCCTGCGCCTCGCGCAGCGGCTGCGCGCCCTGCACGACGACGCCGGGACCCTCTACGTGTCGGCGCCGGTTTTCGGGCGGCCCGGCATGGCATCGACCGGACAGCTCGACATCATCGCCGCCGGGCCGCGGGACGCGCTCAATCGCTGCACGCCGCTGTTCGAAGCGATGAGCAAGCGCTGGTTCGATCTCGGCGAGGACGCGACGCACGCGAACATCGTCAAGATCGCTCGCAACTTTCTCCTGGGCTCGATCATCGAGAGCCTCGGCGAAGCTTTCGCGCTGGTGCAGAAGTCCGGCGTCGATGCTTCGCAGTTCCACGACATCATCACCGGCACGTCGCTGAACTCGCCCGCGTACAAGAGCTACGGGCGGCTCATCATCGACCAGCCCGAGCACGCGACTTTCACGGTCAGGCTCGGGCTGAAAGACGTCGAGCTCGCGCTCGAAGCCGGCGCGGACACCGCGGTGCCGATGCCGCTCGCCGCGCTCATGCGCGAGCAGCACATCGCGGCGATCGCGCGCGGCTACGGCGAGCGCGAATGGGCGGCGGTCGGCAACTACATCGCGGAGACCGCCGGGCTCTGACGCGATAAAGGATTTCGCGCCGATCACGCTGGTTGCGATCGTTCCGCAGGTGGTGATCGTCGATCCCGCCTTGCCGTGCCGTGCCGGGCTTCGATTCGGGCTCGTGGTTCGGCATGTTCGCGCCCGCGGGAACGGCGCCGTCCGGCCGGCGTGAAGCCGAACTGATGAGCGGTCGATTACCGATGCTAGAATCCGGGCCTTTTCGCTCTACTCACTGATCCCGATGCAAAAACCCGACCCTCTCAAACACAGTACGAACCGCGGCCTGCGGCCGATTCCCGCACTCATCTTCGCGAGCCGCTGGCTGCAGCTCCCGCTCTACCTCGGACTGATCGTCGCCCAGTGCGTGTACGTCGTCCAGTTCTGGCAGGAGCTGGTGCACCTGATGAGCATCGTCTGGACGAAAGGCCGCATCAACGAGACCGAGATCATGCTCGTCGTGCTCGGTCTGATCGACGTGGTCATGATCGCGAACCTGCTCATCATGGTGATCATCGGCGGCTACGAGACTTTCGTTTCCAGGCTCTATCTCGAAGGTCACCCCGACCAGCCGGAGTGGCTGTCGCACGTCAACGCTTCGGTGCTGAAGGTCAAGCTCGCGACCGCGATCATCGGGATCTCGTCGATCCACCTGTTGAAGACCTTCATCAACGCCGACGAGCTCTCGACGCACCTCATCATGTGGCAGGTGATCATCCACATCACCTTTCTCGCCTCGGCCCTCGCGATCGCGGCGACCGACCGCCTGCTTTACCACGCGGAAAAGCCGGCGCACGCCTGAGCGCGCTGCGCCTGTAGTCCCCTCCCCAGCAGGGGGAGGGTTAGGGTCGGGGTGGGTTTAACCCTTGCGGCCTTCTAGCCCGAGCGCCTCCCAGCCTTCGATTCCCAGCCGGTTCATCGTCTCGATGTTTTTTTCAAAGATCAGCTCGGCGTCGGGGAATGCAGCGACAGCCGCGTCGACGCTCGCTTCGCGCAGCAGGTGCAGGATGGGATACGGCGAGCGGTTGGTGTAGTTCGTGATGTCGTCGACGGCGGTGCCTTCGAACTGATACTGCGGGTGGAAGCTCGCGACCTGGAGCACACCGTCGAGCTCGAGCTCTTCGACCACGGCGTCCGCGGCTTCCAGAAAGTCGTTGTACTCGAGGAAATCGTGGAGCACGTAGGGATGGATGAGGAGCGTCGTGTCGATCTCTTCGGGCGACGCCTGCGCCAGGGTGCGCAGCTCCTGTTCCAGGTCGTCGAGCAGCACATCCTTGTTGTGCGCGTCGCTCACGACGTAGCGAACCTGGTTCTTCACGTGCACCGCTTTGGCGAACGGGCACAGGCCGAGCCCGATCACGGCGCGCTCGAGCCACGCGCGAGTGGCGGCGATCGCTTCTTCCGCGCTCGGATGGTCGACTGCCATTGCCGCCGCGCCTATTCGGGCTTGGGGGGCTCCGCCGGCGCCGGCGTCGCGCCTTCGGGCGCGGGTTCGGTCTTGGCCTCGGCTTTACGCTGGGCTTTCTCTTCTTTTTTCTGCTTCTTGGCGAGGTCCCGCTGGCGTTTGGCGAACTGGTAGTTGGGTTTAGCCATGTCGTGTCCTTGGTCGAGTCGATTCGGTTCTACGAGCGCATTCTACTGTGAGAGGCGTCGGCACCGCCTGAGAACTCGCGCGCAGCCGGGGTAACATCGGCCCACACCGCAACGAGGAGCAGACATGGGCACGATCACCCGCGGCGACCCGCCGAATCTCAAGAACGTTCGCAAAACGGTCTACCACCACTACATCCGGGTCGATAATCCGACCTCGCTGATCTTCCTGTCGGGGCAGCTCGCGCGCGACGCCGACGGCAACCTGGTCGGCGCCGGCGACATGGCCGAGCAGACGCGCCAGTGCATACGCAACATGCAAACGGTGCTCGAAGCCGCCGGCGGCACGCTGGAGGACATCGTGTCGATGGTCGTCTATACGACCGACATGCGCGAATTCAAGCGCATCGTGGACGCGCGCATGGAGTTCTTCACGACCAAGCTCCCGACGAGCACGATCGTCGAAGTGAACCATCTCGCCGATCCCGGGCTGATGATCGAGTTCCAGGCGACGGCGGCGATTCTATGAGTGTCTCGATGAATGCAGTCACGCTCGTGCTCGGCGCTTTCGCCGCGCTTACCGCGGCGGCTCCGGCGGCTCTGGCGGCTGCGGCCTACCCCGATCGGCCCATACGCGTCGTGGTCCCTTATCCTCCCGGCGGCGGGACCGACATCCTGGCGCGGCTCGTCGGGCGCAACCTGAACGAATCGTGGAAGCAGCCGGTGATCATCGACAACCGCCCCGGCGCCAACGGGCTCATCGGCATGGACACCGCAGCGCGCGCCGTGCCGAACGGCCAGACCCTGATGGCGGTCGCGGCTGGGCCGCTCGACGAGCACAACCTGAAGTATTTCGCGCCGGTCGCGCTCTTCGCAGCGCCCCCTTATCTGTTCGTCGTGCATCCCGGGGTCAAAGCGGTTTCGGTAAAAGAGCTGATCGCGCTCGCCAGATCGCAGCCGGGAAAGATGAACTACGGGTCGACCGGAGGCGGGGCCGCTTCGCATCTGGCCACCGAGCTTTTCAAGGCGATGGCGGGTGTGGACATCCAGCACGTGCCCTATAAAGGCATCGGGCAGGCGTCGACCGAGCTGCTCGGAGGCCAGGTGCAGATGCTGATCGGGCCTTCGCAGGCGCTCATGCCGCACGTGAAATCCGGCAAGCTGCGCGCGCTCGGGATCACGAGCGCGAAGCGTTCATCGGTGGTCCCGGACGTGCCGACGGTCGCCGAATCGGGGCTGCCGGGATACGAAGCGTATGGCTGGTTCGGCCTCGTCGCGCCGGCGCGCACCCCGGCCGCCATCGTCTCGCAGCTCAATACCGAGATCGTGCGCATCCTGCAGACGTCGGAGATGAAAGCGCGACTCGCCGAGCTCGGCGCCGAGCCCGCGTCCTACAAGCCCGCCGAGTTCCTCGCGTTCATCAGGCGCGAGAACGCGAAGTGGGACAAGCTCATCAACGATCGCAAGATCGAAGTGGAGCGGGTGAGGCTGGCGATTTAATGAACCGTGGATGTAAGGAGGCAGCGACACGGCAGGGAACCACCCGCTCGTCATGCTGGCGTACGTTAGCATCCATTTTGACGTTCGACGGTTGGAAAATGGATTCCGGATCACCTGCGCTTGCGCGCGTCCGGAATGACGAGCCGGGGACCGCCGAGTTGAAGTGCCGAGCGCGGCGCTACGACTTCACCGTATCTTCCCAGCGTCTCGAGTCCCGCTGCTCGAAAGGTCTGTCCCACGCGGCGTAGTTGGCGCGGTCGACGATCTCGACCGGCAGGATGATCTCTCGCGGCAGCGTTTCGCCTCGCAGGTGGCGGACCGCGGCCTCGGCCGCGATCGCGCCGATATCCATGGTGTTGAAGTCGGCGGTGGCGAGGAGCCGGTCTTCGCGGATGGCCGCGATCGCGTCGGGTATGGCATTGACGCCGACAACCGTGCAGTTGCGGGCCGCGGCGTCGAGCACGTCGATCGCGCCGAGCGCCATCTCGTCATTCGCGGCGAGGATCGCATCGAATGCCGTGCCGGACTTCAGCAATGCCGTGACCGCGTGCTTCGCGGGTTCGCGAAGGTAGTCGCCGCAGAGCGTCGCAACGATCCGTATCGACGGGAAGCGCTTCAGCGCATCATGAAAGCCCCGCACCCGGGCGGCGCTCGTCACTGAATGCGCGGCGCCCTCGAGAATGACCACGTCGCCGCGGCCTCCCAGGTGTTCGTACAAGTAGGTGGCGATCTTCAAGCCAATGGCGAAATCGTCGGCGCCTACGTAAGTCAGGGGGCCGGCCTCGCTGAAGGGGTTGAGAAATCCGATCAGCGGAATGCCGGCGTCGACGATCCTGCGGATCGCCGCGTTGACTTTGGTCGGATGCACCGGCACGAGCACGACCGCGTCAGGCCGCCCGCGGATCGCGGCATCGATGAGCGCGATCTGCTCGTCGACGTCGTCCGCTTTGTCGGGCACGTAGTGAACAGTGTTTGCGCCGAGCCGCTGCGCGGCGCGGGCCGCACCCAGCCGCGCCGCGGCGTACGCGGGATTCGAGCGGTTCTTGGTGAAGATTGCGAGCGTCGTCACCCGCGACGCTCGCAATCACTGATGAAGATTGCGGCCGTGATCATCCGCGACGCTCGCAATCGCGAGTAAAGATCGCGAGCGTGGTCATCCGCCACGCTCGCAATGCCGTTGCGAACGTTGTTCGTGCGGCACGAGATCGCCACGTCGCGCTCCCGCGGCTCCTCGCGATGACACCCCCTGGTCATTGCGAGGAGCGGCAGCGACGAAGCAATCCCGAGGCGCTCGCTGCGTGCGTGCCGCTCGGCAGGTCGCATGCGTGTGGTCATGCGCCACGCTCGCAATGCCGTTGCGAACATTGTTCGTGCGGCACGAGATCGCCACGTCGCGCTCCCGCGGCTCCTCGCGATGACACCCCCCTGGTCATTGCGAGGAGCGGCAGCGACGAAGCCTGTCCTGAGCTTGTCGAAGGGCAATCTCGAGGCGCTCGCTGCGTGCGGACCGCTCGGGAGGTCGCATGCAAGCTCGAGCCGCTGGCACGCAGCTCATGCGCTGCGTGCCAGCGTGAGCCGCTAGCACGCAGCTCATGAACCGCGTACCGCTGGCACGCAGCTCATGAGCTGCGTGCCAGCGTGAGAAAGTTCGGCTCGGGATGCGGCAGCGGCGGCAGCACCCACGTGCCGGTGCCGACCGGGCGGATCTCGCGGTCGACCACGACTTCGACCAGATAAGGCTTGTTCGACTTGATCGCGGTTTCAACTGCCGATTCGATGTCGCCGGGTTTCTCGACTCGCACGCCCTGCACGCCCATCGACCGCGCGAGCAGCGCAAAGTCGGTGCTCTGGAGCGCGCCGGTGCGATCGTTGGTGAAGCTCGTCGCGAGCTCGCCGGTCTGGAAGTTGCCGAGCTGGAGGTCGCGGATCGAGCAGTAGCCGTGATTGTTCCAGATCACCCACACCGCGGGGATGTCGTATTCGGCGGCGGTCGCGAGGATGTGCGGGGTCATCATGAACGAGCCGTCGCCGACGAGCGCCACCGCCGGCACCTCGGGCTTGGCGAGCTTCGCGCCGAGGATGCCCGACGTCGCGTAACCCATCGCCGCGAAACCCCACGACTGCAGCAGGTGGCGAGGCAGGCGCGATTTCCAGAGCTGCACGACCCAGTTGTGATGGACGCCGACGTCGGTCGCGAAGATCGAGTTTTCCGGAACGACTCGCGACAGCGCGTTCATCAGGCGCTCGGGGCGCACCGGCGTTGCTTCACTGGCCGCGAATTTGCCCTGGTAGTCGTCCCACAGGCTCGTCGCCTCCGACAGGCGCGCGGTCCAGTCGGCGTAGCTTTTGGTGCCGCCGTCGAGCTTCTCGCGCGCCAGCCGCGTCATTTCCCTGAGCATCGCTTTGGCGTCCGCGATGATGCCGATCGCGACCGGATAGTTCTTGCCGATCTCGGTCGGGTCGATGTCGACCTGGATCAGCGCGGTGGGCGGGATCTGGAGCGTATAGCCTTCGATCCACGCGCTGCTGGTGCGATCGTCGAAGCTGCAGCCGAGCGCGAGCAGGACGTCGGCGTTTTTCGTCGCTTCGTTGGCCGCGTACGTGCCGTTGCGGCCGATAGGCCCGAGCGCCATGTCGTGGGCTTCGTCGATCGCGCCTTTGCCGTTCGGGCTCGTGACGACCGGGATGCGCATCACCTTGATGAACTCGAGGAGCTCGTCGGTCGCTTCGCTGATGAGTGCGCCCTGGCCGACGAGGATCACCGGTCGCTGCGCCTGCATGAGCCGGGCGAGCGCCTGCCGCAGGCCTTCGGGGTCCCCCGGCGAGCGCTGGTAGACGAGCGGATCGACGTCCGGCATCGGCAGCGTCGTCTCTTCCTGGAAGACGTCGAGCGGGACGTCGATATTGACCGGACCCGGGCGGCCGGTGCGTAGCAGGCCGAAAGCCTGTTTCATCACGAGCGGCACCATGTCCGCGCGCGTGGGTTGGTAGCTGCGCTTGACGTAAGGCCGGATGACCGACGGGAAATCGGCCTGGAAGTAGCGCCCGGTCTCCTGGAAAGGCAGGCGGTTCCACTGCGTCGTCGGAACGTTGCCGGTGATCGCGAGATACGCCGAGGAATCCATCATCGCGTTCGCGAGGGCGATCACGAGGTTGCACGAGCCCGGGCCGCACGAGGTGAAGGTCACCACGGGCTCGTGCTTCACCTTGTAGTAAGCGTCCGCCATATAGCCCGCCGACTGCTCGTGATGGCACGAGATCGTCTTGATGCGGTCGGACGCCGCCGCGGCGGCGTCGAGGAAACCGACATTGCCGTGGCCGCAGACGCCGAAGAGATAAGGCACCTTCTCCTTGATGATGTACTCGACCATGATCTCGGCGCCTTTGAGGGGGCGGGAGGCGCTTGCTGCGGGTTTGAGCTGAGCTGCGGTGCCAGTCATGTGAGTTCCTTGTTGTTTCCCCTCACCCTGACCCTCTCCGCACTCGCGTGGGGCGAGGGAAGCTTTTCCCCCTCTCCCTGGGTCAGGGAGAGGGTCGGGGTGAGGGTCTGGTTTTACGATCTTGTCTTGACGACCGTATCTTCGATCCAGTCGGCGATGTAATCCACGCCGAGCGGCCGGTTGTCGGCTTGCGCGTGATAGACGCTGCCGTCTTCAGCCGTGAGGATCTTCAGGTGCTTGCGCTTGGAGCCGAGCGCATCAAAAAGCTTTTGCGCCGACGCGACCGGGACGACTGTGTCCTCCTCGGCGTGCACGATGAGGAAAGGCATCGCGATTTTCGGCGCGACTTCGGCGAGCGAGAACGCGTCGGCTTTCTCGATCGCCGCGTCGGCGTCGTC
>JAQGNC010000592.1 GCA_028292065.1 Betaproteobacteria bacterium | reverse complement strand
GATTTCGGCCGAGCGGATCGTAAGATGGTCCGTATGGCCGGAGACTGCCGATGAAAAGCGTGCGTGACGGTGCGGCAGGGCAGCGCGTCGATGATTACGTGCGCTTTTTCGTCGATACCTGCCGCTGCCCCAGCATCGCCCTCGCGATCACGGACACGGTCGAAGTGCTGCACGCCGGTTACTACGGCAAGGCCGATATCGCCGCGCAGCGCGATATCACGGATAAAACCGCTTTCTACTTCGCGTCCGTCGGCAAAGCTTTCACCGCTGCGGCGCTGCTGAAGCTGGCGGAAGAGCGCCTCGTTCGGCTCGACGATCCGGTCAAAGCCTACCTGCCGTGGTTCCAGGTCGGCGGCGCTGCAAACCGCTTTGACGACATCACCCTGCATCAGTTGATGACCCACACCGCGGGCATCCCGAGCGGCAGCGACTTCACGCCGGCATCGCCTTTCGAGGTCTACGCGCTGCGCGAGGTAAAGCGGCGTTTTGCGCCCGGAGCGACGTTCCATTACTCCAATGTCGGCTACAAGGCGCTCGGCCATGTCATCGAGCACGTGACCGGTCTGCCGTATGCGGAAGCCGTGAGCAAAAGCGTGCTCGATCCGCTGCGGATGACCGAGAGCTATGGCGCACTCACGCATTCGATCAGGGATCGGATGGCGGTGGGCTACGTTCCGCGCTTCGACGACCGGCCGTACTACGTCGGCTGTTCGCTCGAACCGGCGCCGTCGCTCGAAGTCGGCACCGGCGACGGCAGTATCGTCACCACGGTCGAGGACCTCTGCAAATTCCTGCGAATGCTGTTGAACACCGGTGACAGTCCAGCAGCGCGGGTCCTGTCCGCCGAGTCGATCGCGCTCATGTGCGCGCCCGCCGTGAAGAACGCTTTTCACAACGAGAGTCTCTCGTACGGCTACGGAATCACCATCGAGCACCGCGCAGATTCGGTTCTCCTGAGCCACGGCGGCGAGGCGCCCGGCTTCAAGTCGTATTACGTGGTCGACCCGGTGCGCGGGTTCGCAGTGGCTGCAACGTCGAACGGGCCGTTCCCGGTGTACCCGGCGGCGTATTTCGCGCTCGATTGCTATCGATGCGAGCGCGACGGGCTCGAGCTTCCTCCGGTGCCGGCGTTCGATGCGACGCGTTTCGACCAACCCGCCTCTTTCGAAGGGCAGTACGCGTGCGGGAACAGGCGCTTCGATCTGAAGCGCAAAGGCGATCAAGTCTTTTTTTGCCATGACGGGGTCGAAACGCCGTTGAGGGGGCGCGGTCCGAAGTGTTCACTGGTCGAGCATCCCGATTTTTCGCGCTTCCTGCTCGAGACCGCCGCGGACGGGTCCGGCGCGTTCTGGCACGGCGGCGACCTCTGGACGAAAGAGCAGCCGGGCCGGGCGCCGTCCACCCCCGTGACGATCCCGGCGCAGTGGCGACCTTTCCCCGGCCACTATCGAAGTCACAATCCGTGGTTATCCAACTTTCGCATCGTCGCTCGCGCGGGACAGCTCGTTTTTGTCGAGCCGTCGAACGAGACTTACTCGCTGGTACCGACCGACGATCCATTGCTGTTCCATCTCGCCGCGGGTGACGCGGAGTTGCCTGAATGGATCGAGTTCAGCGCACCGGTCGAAGGCGTGAGCCTGCGGGTAAGCTATTCGGGCGGCGACTACTACCGCTTTTTCACGGATTAGCGTTCTGACAAAAACACTTCTCCTGGCCGCTGAGCGCCGGTCTGCGGGCCGGCCGCGTTTCGTCATGCCGTCACATCGAGCGCGCGCGAAATGCTGCTGAGCCTCCTGCGCACGTTCTTCAAGCCCGCTAAAGACGTCGCCGAGCTGAACGCCCTCGCGCTCGCACATTACGGTCGCGGCGAGCTCGAGCCGGCGCTGAAGTACTTTCGCGAGGCCGCGGTGCTGCAGCCTGATGAGCTCACGGCGTGGACCAATCTCGCGGTCGTCCTCATCGCGCAGCAAGATTACGGCGTAGCCGTTCCCATCCTGCTCAAAGTGATCGAGATGGCGCCCGAGCTCGCGGAAGCGCGTCTCGATCTCGGCGTCTGCTATTACCGCCTGAAGCGCAACGTCGAAGCCGTCGCGCAATACGAGACCGCGATACGGCTCAAGCCTGATCTGCACAAGGCGCACGCCAACCTCGTGGACGCTTGCATGGACGCGTGCGACTGGGATCGCGTTGATCGGTGGCGCGCCGATTTCGACAAGTATCGCAAGACCCACGCGCGGTTCCTGTGGGCGCAGCGCATCGAGCCGTTCTCGGCGCTGATGCTGTTTCCCGGGAAAATCGCCAGGGAAACAGCGGTCGAGCGCGCAGCGCAGCTCGAAGCGTCGGCGAAGGCTTGCGCGAACGCGCCGACCCTGCGCGCGGGCGCCTACAAACACGACCGGATTCGCGTAGGGTACGTCTCGGCCGATCTGTACGATCACGCCACAGCGCACCTCGCGTGGGGGCTGTTCGAAGCCCACGACCGCCGCGTGTTCGAAGTGACGGCGTACTCGAGCGGCCCCGATGACGCGAGCCGCTATCGCAAGCACATGGTCTCGACGTGCGACCGCTTCGTCGACATACGCTCGGAGACGCCTGAGCGCACCGCCGAGCGCATACGCGACGACGAGATCGACATCCTGGTCGACATGAAAGGCTATACCGCGCACGCGAGACCGCAGATCTTCGCGTTGCGCGCGGCGCCGGTTCAGGTGAGCTATCTCGGTTACCCGGGAACGATGGGCGCGGACTTCATCGATTACTTCATCTCGGACGGCGTCGCGACGCCGCCGGGCCGTGAAACCGAATTCACCGAAAAGGTGGTGCGTCTGCCCGGCTCGTACCAGGTGAATGACAACACGCAGCCGATCGATGAACGTGTGATGCCGCGCGCCGATGCGGGGCTGCCCGAGACCGGTTTCGTGTACTGCAGCTTCAACCGGCTCGGCAAGATCGATCGCATCGTCTTCTCGACATGGATGGAGATTCTGCGCGAGGTGCCGGGCTCGGTCCTGTGGCTGATCGGCGAAGATCGCGACGCCGAAGGCAATCTGCGCGCGCAGGCACAGGCCCTCGGTGTGGCGCCGGAGCGCCTCGTGTTCGCAGAAAAGCTGCCGAAGGCGGAACATCTTGCACGCCATCGCCTGGCAGACCTGTTTCTAGACACTTTCATCTACAACGCTCACACCGGCACCAGCGACGCGCTGTGGGCCGGCCTTCCGGTGCTCACGTGTCCGGGAAAAACCTTCGCGACCCGTGTCGCGGCGGGCCTGCTGCACGCGGCCGGCCTCCCGGAACTGGTCGCCTCGAGCGCGGGCGACTACCGCGCGCTCGCGACCGCGCTCGCGCGCGACCCTGCGCGGCTCACAGCGCTTCGCGCCAAACTGGCGGCAAATCGCGAATCGTGCGCACTGTTCGACACGCCGCGCTACGTCAAGCACCTCGAATCGGCGTACCGCCGCATGCACGACCTGCGCACGCGCGGCGCCGCGGCGCAGAGCTTCACGGTCGTCGAAGACGGTTCGAGCGGCTGACGACGGCGGCTCTGTCGGCTACCGTACTTTCGGGGATGGTAATTGCTACGGCCTCAGTCAGTACGCATTACATACCCGGGCGCGCCGGCGGCGCGATTCTCCAAGGAGGACCGGCTCGTTGCCCGGTGAGCATCGGCAGATGTAGTAAGCGCACGGCGGCGCTGCGGCCTGTCCAACACTCCCGACAGACGCGGCGCCCGCCGTCCTTAACACTTGCACCTGGCGCGCACCCCTCGTCCCGTATTCTTCGGGAAGGTTCGCGGTCCGGGCCGATCGGCCCGAAGGAGAGAACGCAATGTTCTACCGCATCATTCGCGAGTTCAACGACGGGCGCCTCTACTACCGGGGCGGTGCCGCAGGCGAGGGCGAGTCCTGGACCGAGGCGGCCGAGTCGGCGCGCCACTACCGTTCGGCGGACCAGTCGGTGCGCATCGGCGCCACGGTCGCCGCCCTGGTCGAAGCCGGCCGTGTCGGCGTCGAGGAAATCGACGCTCTGCCTTTCGCAGGCGCCCTTCTGTACGACGAAGACGCCCGGCGCGCGCATCCGGACTGAAGCGCCGCAGGCCCGGCGCCCCGCCGCGGGAATGCTACTATCCCCGCGGTCGAAAGCTTCGAGGTCAATGCGCGATGAGCATCATCAGCCCGTGGTATCAGCTCGGTTACGTCATTCCGCATCTGTATACCGATCTCGACGGCTATCAGTTCTACCGGGTCGCCCCGGAAGGCATGATGCTCGTCACCACGGGGCTCAACCTGACCGAGTACAGCCTTGCCGCGGTCGAGCATGAGCTCCCCGCGCTGTGGCGCGCGTTCGATCTGCTCGCATCCAAGAAGGTCGACCGCATCTCGCTGAGCGGGGTGCCGGTCGCCTCGGCGCTCGGGCGCAGCAAAATGCGCGAAATCCTGGCCGAGGCGCAGACACGCACTGGTCTGCCGTGTGACACCGACCTCGAAGCGCACATCGCGACCCTGAAGCGTCTGAAGGCGCAGCGCATCGCGCTCGCCACGCGCTGGCCGGACTCGGTCAACAACGCGTTGACGCGCTATCTGGCAGAGGCGGGCATCGAAGTGCTGGCGTGCCGCTCGCGTGCGCGCACGCTGCAGGAGAACAAGCACGCGAGCGCCGCTGCCGATCACGAGCTCGCGCTCGAAGTCGGCGGCGAAGCGCTGCGCGCCGCGCCCGAGGCGCAGGCGCTGCTGATGCCGGGCGGCCTCTGGTTCGCGATCCACGCAGTGCCGCTGCTCGAAGCGCAGTTCGGCAAGCCCGTGCTCCTCAACATCCTTTCCACCACCTCGGCGGCATTGGTCGACGCCGGTCCCCGCATGCTGCACCGGCCCGATCCGCGCTGGGGCAAGGTCCTCGCGACCGTATAGGGTCGGTCGAACGGGCAGCGTGGACGAGCAGAGGGACGCACCATCCGCAGCGGCCGGTGCGGCCGGCGTCGAACCCGACTTCGAAGACATCAGGCTGCGCTGGGACGCCGCAATGCGTCGCGGCGATTTCGAAGCAGCGTGGCGCCAGACCGACCGCATCGAGGCGCCTCGCCGCGCGCGGCAGCGTGCCCCCGGATTCCTGCGCGAGCCGCAGCATCTCATATGGAACGGCGAGCCTTTCGAAGATCGCGATGTGCTCGTCCGCTGCGAGCACGGGCTGGGCGACACCCTCCAGTTCATCCGCTACGTTCCACTCCTGCGGCAGCGCGCGCGAAGCGTGACGGTGCTCGTGCAGCCGGCGCTGCTTACGCTGCTCGACGGCGCGGACGAATTCGGAGACATTCGCGACGGCTGGAGCGATGCGTCGCCGCCGCCGCACGACGTCGAGATCGAGGTGATGGAGCTGCCTTACGCGTTGCGAAGCACCGCGCAGAGCGTGCCTGCTACGATTCCTTATCTTCCGGTCGATGCGATCCGCGCGCGTGCGGCGCAGTTGCCGGGGATCGAGCGGGACGGCGCCTTGAAAGTGGGCCTGGTGTGGGCGGCAAGCGACTGGGATCGCACGCGCTCGATCCCGCTCGACGCGCTCGCGCCGCTCGGCCGCGTGCCCGGCGTGCGTTTCTACAGCCTCCAGCAGGGGGAGCAAGCCGCCGCGTACGCGGATGCGCCATTCGCGATTGAGCCGTACTCCACGCATACGGGTGAGATCGCCGCAGCCGCCGCGGCGATGCTCGAGCTCGACCTCGTCATCACGGTGGACGCGATGGCCGCGCATCTCGCGGGCGCCCTCGGCCGACCGGTGTGGGCGCTGCTCAAGCACCGAGCCGACTGGCGCTGGATGGACGCGGTGCCGCGCTCGCCGTGGTACCCGACGATGCGCCTCTTCCGGCAGGTTCGTGAAGGCGACTGGAGCGCAGTGGCAGACGCGGCCGCCGAGGCGCTCGGACGCACCGCCGCGCAGCGCTAACCGGCGTCGGCCGCCGTAGTGTCGTTGATCAGTTTCACCTGAGCCCAGCCGTCGCCGGCCGCGACGATGCTCACCGACGCGGGTGCCAGGTCGAAGCGCTCGAGGTGGTCGAGACTGATACCGAGAAAGTGGGCGAGCATCGATTTGATGACGTCGCCGTGGGAGAAGATCGCGATCGTCTCGTCGGCGTGTTTCCCGCGCAATCGATCGATGCCTTCGAGCGCGCGCCGCTGAACATCGGCGAAACGCTCTCCGTTCGGCGGCTGCGCGACGCTGCGCCTGTCGACCCACAGCGGCCACGCAGGATCGTGTGCGAGCTCGTCAAAGCTTTTGCCCGTCCAGTCTCCAAAATCGATCTCGTCGAAAGCGCGGTCGATGCGTAAGTCGAGGCCGAGACGCCGAGCCAGAGGCGTCGCGGTCTCGGCCGCGCGCTCGCGCGGGCTCGTGTAGACGGCGGTGATGGACCAGGCCGCGAGGCGCTGCGAGAGAAGGTCGGCCTGCCTGCGACCACGCTCATCGAGTCGAACGCCCTCGCTGCGGCCGGCGAGCGCCTTGCCCACGAGCGCGTGCGACGCGTGCCGGACGAGCAGCAGAGTCGTCACGAGCCGTCCCTACGCGCGACCCGGTTCAGCTCGCGATCGCGAGGCGGGCGGGGCGCTGCGCACTGCCGGGCGCGTAGCGTCTGACCATCGCCGCGCAAAAGTCGGCAAACTCGCGCACGTCGAGGGGCGCGCTCGTGTGGTGCGGCTGGATTCCGCGGTGCTCGGGTGTGAAACAGAAGGTGATCGTCACGTCGAACTCGTCGACCGCGCTCATCATGCGGTCGAACCACTGCTGCGCGTTCGGCCTGAAGCTGTCGGCCCAGCTCAAGCCGGTGCGCAGATGCTTCACGCCGAGCCGACGCAGCCAGCGCACCGCCTCGTCGAGCCGGTGGTCCTCGTAATGAAACCACTGGCAGATCCCCATGTGAGGCGTGTAGTCGTGGAAATGCCTGCACGCGAGCTTCGGCGCGCCGTCTTCGCGCAGCAGGCCCATGTAGAAGTGACGGTAGTAACTCGACCCTTCGGCTTCGCGGTGGCGAGTCGTGGCGGGCCATGCGCGAGGCAGATCGTAGAGCGAGTACCAGTGGATACGCGGCGCACGGCCGATCAGCAACTCGGCCGTGCACTTCAAGCCGAATTCCTGCACTTCTTCAGCGCCGAAAGTCGACACGCCGACTTCGGTTACCCACACCGGGAGCCGCGTCACCGCCTGGATCTCGGCGAGGCGCTCTGGCCATTCATCGATCCGCCAATGATTCCAGTCGAGCGGAAAGCCGTGAACCGCCACCGCGTCCAGGGTGGCTAGCGTGCCGTCTTTCGCGAGGCGGTCGATGAAGTTGGCATCGATCGGCGATATCCCGCCGAGCACGCGCGTCAGCGCCGGATTCTCGGCCGCGACCGCGGCGGCTGCGAGCCTGACCATTTCCGAATAGATGCGCCACTCGGGATCGACTTCGAAATCCCAGTGTGATTTGTTGTTGGGCTCGTTCCAGAACTTGACCGCTTCTATCATGACGTCGTCACGGTACCTTCTTGAGGCGCGCGCGGGCGCTGCCGTTCCACATCGAGCGCTCGGTCGTGTCGCCGCGTATGAACGCTTCGAGCTGCTCGCGCGCCTGGTCGTCGGTCACCTGCTCGGGAGGTGACTTCATGAAGTAGCTCGAAGGGCCGGCAAGCGCGCCGCCGATGCCGCGGTCGAGCGCGATCTTCGCGCAGCGGATCGCGTCGATCACCACGCCCGCGGAGTTCGGCGAATCCCAGACTTCGAGCTTCACTTCACAGTTGAGCGGCACGTCGCCGAATGTCGTGCCTTCCATCCTGATGTAGCACCACTTGCGGTCGGTGAGCCACGGCACGTAATCGCTGGGGCCCACGTGCACGTCCTTGTCCTGCATCGGATGCCCGAGCTGGCTCGTCACCGATTGGGTCTTCGATATCTTCTTCGATTCGAGGCGCTCGCGCTCGAGCATGTTGAGAAAGTCGGTGTTGCCGCCGAAGTTGAGCTGGTAGGTGCGGTCGAGCCGCACCCCGCGCTTGGCGAAGAGATCGGTGAGTATGCGATGCACGATCGTCGCGCCCACCTGGGACTTGATGTCGTCGCCGATGATGGGCACGCCGCGCTGCGCGAAGCGCTGCTGCCAGTACGGCGCCGAGGCGATGAAGACCGGAATGCAGTTCACGAAGGCGCAGCCGGCTTCGAGCACCTGCTCGACGTACCACTTGGTGGCCATCTCGGCGCCGACCGGGAGGTACGACACCACCACGTCGGTTTTGGTGTCTTTCAGTATGCCGACGATGTCGGCGGTGCTGCCGGGCGCCTTGGGCACGACGTCTTTCAGGTATTTGCCCAGGCCGTCGTGCGTCATGCCGCGGCTGACGGTCACGCCCAGAGGCGGCACCTCGGCGAAACGCACGGTGTTGTTCGGCTCGGCGAAGATCGCTTCGGCAAGATCGCGCCCGACCTTGTTGGCATTGATGTCGAAAGCGGCGGTGAACTCGATGTCGCGAGGGTGATAGCCGCCGAGGTTGACGTGCATCAGTCCGGGAACGAATTCATCGTCTTTCGCCTCGCGATAGAAGCGCACGCCCTGCACCAGCGAAGACGCGCAATTGCCTACACCGATGACGGCGACTCGGACTTTATTCATTCGATGTGCTCCCGCAGAAAGTGGCCGCTGGAGGGCGGCCGGTGACTCGATCCTCGACGAGCGACTCGCATCCATCGCGCATGCGCGGATCGAGTCGCAACGCAGGCGCTGATAAGCAATCGTCATACCCCGCGCACCGCTGCATGCGGTGCTGTGACGACGCGCCGGGTCGAGTTTGAAAGACGGGGGTCAACCTGAACGACACCCGCATCGAATCCGACGCGAGTTCATATGACAAGTGCAGGTGCAATTTACGCGATGGGTGTCAAGGTTGCCGCTGCAACGAGGCGCGCGCCGCTGCCTCCGGCGGAAGGCGCGCTTCCATGTTTTGCAAAACACCCGTGCCTTTTTCGCTCTATGGCGCACGGGTGAAGCCGCCCGTTGGTATGCCCGTTGCAGTGCGGGGGCGCGCGCATGTGCCGCTGCCGAGCCGGATTTTTGGCCCACGGCTTGCAGTAGCGTTTCCGAGCTTTGTAGCTGATTCGTTCCTCACGAACGCGGCACTGGCTAACGCAAGCGACGACACGAATTTCCTAAGGTAAAGGAATGAAGCATGACGCAAAAGGTGCTGATTACCGGCGGTGCCGGGTTCCTGGGGTCACACCTCGCCGATGAATTGCTGGCGCGCGGATACCCGGTGAGGGTTCTGGACAACCTCGATCCTCAGGTACACGGAACTCACGCGAAGCGCCCCGACTATCTCGACCGCGAGGTCGAGCTCATCACGGGTGACGTGCGAGACAAGGATGCGGTGCGGCGGGCGCTCGAGGGTGTCAGCGCCGTCTATCATTTCGCGGCCGCGGTCGGCGTCGGCCAGAGCATGTACGAGGTCGCCCACTACACCGGCATCAACAACCTCGGTACCGCGGTCGTGCTCGAAGCGCTGATCGAGCGGCCGGTCGAGCGCCTGGTGGTCGCGTCGAGCATGAGTCTTTACGGGGAAGGGCTCTACCGCACCCCGACCGGCGAAGTCCGCACGGTCGGGGAGCGGTCGCTCGACCAGTTGCGACGCGCGGACTGGGAATGGCGGGCGGAGGACGGCACGCCGCTCGCGCCGGTTCCCACCCCCGAGACCAAGACGCCGGCGCTCGCGTCGGTGTATGCGCTGTCCAAGTTCGACCAGGAGCGCATGTGCCTCATGATCGGGCGCGCCTACAACATCCCGACCGTCGCGATGCGATTTTTCAACGCCTACGGTCCGCGCCAGGCGCTGTCGAATCCCTATACAGGCGTGCTTGCGATCTTCGCGTCGCGCCTGCTCAACGGGAACCCTCCGACGATCTTCGAAGACGGTTACCAGCACCGCGACTTCGTCAGTGTGTACGACATCGCGCGCGCGTGCCGCCTAGCGCTCGAGACGCCCGCCGCGGCGGGCGAAGTCTTCAACGTCGGCAGCGGCAACGCCTATACCGTGCGCGACATCGCGGAGCGCATCGCGCGCGTTCTCGGCAAGTCCGGCCTGGAGCCGCAGATCACCGGGAAATACCGAGCCGGAGACATCCGGCATTGTTTTGCCGATATCGGGAAGGCTCGAGCAGTACTCGGCTACGAACCTCAGGTGACCATCGACGAGGGTTTGACCGAGCTCGCCGCGTGGCTCGAAGGCCAGGCCGCGGTCGATCGCGTGGCGCAGGCGAGCGCCGAGCTCGCGGCGCGGGGGCTCACGGTATGACACGCCTGAACGGAGCCCGCAAAGAGGCGTGGGCCGGCAGCGCCCGCTCGCACGTCACACTCATCACCGGCGGCGCGGGTTTCGTCGGCGCCAATCTCGCGCACCGGCTGCTCAGTGAGGGCCGGCCGGTGCTCATACTCGACAACCTGTCTCGCGCCGGCGTCGAGCAGAACCTGCAGTGGCTGCGCGACGTGCACGGTGCGGCGGTCGAGCTCGCGACCGACGACATTCGCGACCGCGAAGCCGTTGCACGAGGCGTCGCACGCGCGAGGCAGGTGTTTCACTTCGCCGCGCAGGTCGCCGTCACCACGAGCCTGGTCGATCCCGTCGAAGATTTCTCGATCAACGCGCAGGGCACGCTGAATGTGCTCGAGGCGATCCGCGCGCAACCGGCGCCGCCGCCGATCGTGATGACCTCGACCAACAAGGTCTACGGCGGGCTCGAGAACGTGGCGCTCGTGCGCGACGGTCAGCATTACGCGCCCGAGGAGGCTCACCTCCGTGCTCGCGGCATATCCGAAGCGCAGCCGCTCGATTTCCACAGCCCTTACGGCTGCTCCAAGGGCACGGCGGACCAGTACGTGCGCGACTACGCCCGGACTTACGGCGTTCCGACGGTGGTGTTCCGCATGAGCTGCATCTATGGGCCGCACCAGTTCGGCACCGAAGACCAGGGCTGGGTCGCTCACTTCCTGCTGCGCGCGCTCGAAGGCTCGCCGATCACCGTTTACGGCGACGGGATGCAGGTGCGCGACATCCTCTTCGTGGAAGACCTCGTCGAGGCTTTTCTGCTCGCCGAGCGCAATATCGGGCAGCTTTCAGGACAGGCGTTCAACATCGGCGGCGGCCCGGGCAACGTCATCAGTCTTCTCGACCTGCTCGACTGCATCGAAGCGCTGCACGGCGTGCGCCCGCAGGTCGACTTCGAGAGCTGGCGCACCGGCGACCAGCGCTATTACGTATCCGACACCACGCGTTTTCAGCAGGCCACCGGCTGGAAACCCAAAGTTGCGGTGCGAGAAGGCGTCGAGCGTTTGTATCAGTGGTTGCGCGAAGCGCGGGGTGAGACCTCCTCCGCGCCGAGCCGCGCGGCCACGCGGGTGCTCGGAGAATCCGAAATCCTGAGCCGCGCGCAAGGTGCGCGGTGAGCCCGGGCTGTCGGCTGCCCCGCGGCCGCAACGGGGATGTCGTCCCATGCGCGCGAGCGTCATAACAGCGCCGGGCGAGGCGACGCTGCGCAGCGTCGAACGCCCGGAGCCCGCCCGCGGCCAGGTGTTGTTGCAGCTCGAGGGATCGGGCGTGTGCGCGTCGAGCATTCCGCTGTGGGAAGGACGCACGTGGTTCGACTATCCGCAACCGCCCGGCGCGCCCGGCCACGAAGGCTGGGGGCGAGTCGCCGCGGTCGGTGAGGACGTGACGCAGTTGAAAGTCGGCGATCGCGTGGCCGCGTTGACCTACCGCGCGCACGCCGAATACGACATCGCCGACGCGAACGCCGTCGTGCCGCTACCCGCTTCGCTCGGTGACGCCGCGGTGCCCGGCGAGCCGCTGGGCTGCGCCTACAACATCTTTCGCCGCAGCGGGATCGAAGCCGGGCAGACCGTGGCGATCGTCGGGATCGGCTTTCTGGGCGCGCTGTTGACCCGCCTCGCTTCGCACGCGGGGGCGCGCGTCATCGCGATCACGCGCAGGCGCTTCGCGCTCGAGATCGCGCGCGAGTTCGGCGCTTCCGAGACGATCGCGATGGATGATCACTGGCGCATTCTCGAGGAGGTCAAGCGCCTGACCGACGGCCGCTGGTGTGAACGCGTGATCGAAGCCGTCGGCCTGCAGTGGCCTCTCGACCTCGCGGGCGAGCTCACCGCCGAGCGCGGCCGGCTCATCATCGCGGGCTATCACCAGGACGGGCCGCGGCAGGTCAACATGCAGATGTGGAACTGGCGCGGCATCGACGTCGTCAACGCCCACGAGCGCGATCCGCGCGTGTACGTCGAAGGCATCCGCGGCGCCGTCGAGCTCATGAGCGCCGGCGTTCTCGATCCGTCGCCGCTGTATACGCATCGATTTCCTCTCGACGAGCTCGGCCGTGCGCTGGAGCTCACTCGCGAGCGGCCCGACGGCTTTCTCAAGGCGGTGGTGTCGACATGAGCACAGGCGTCGCAGAGCGTGCGCCCGAAGCGGCGTCGGCGCGCCAGGCATTCAGCGCGGCACGCCCGCGGCTCGCATTCCTCGGCGTCGGCTGGATCGGCCGCAACCGCATGGAAGCGATCGTGGCGGATGGATGCGGCGAAATCGTCGCGGTCGCC
>JAQGNC010000582.1 GCA_028292065.1 Betaproteobacteria bacterium | reverse complement strand
GCGGCCGCGGCGCCTGTCCCGGCAAGCGCGCCGATCGTGCGCGTGAGACGCGCGATGACGGTGAGGCGTGTGGGCTCGGTGATGAAAACGGGACAGCCCAGGTCTTCGAGCCGCTGCAGATCGCCGGCGGGATTGCCGCTGCGCCACCCGAGGATGAGGTCGGGCTTGATCGCGATGACGCGCTCGACGTCGATGCGCGAGCCGTCGCCGACCTGCGGCAGCGCGCGCGCGGCGTCGGGGTAATCGCTGTAGCGCACCACCGCCGCGAGCTGCGATCCCGCGCCCGCGGCGTACGTGAGCTCGGCGAGGTGCGGGGAGAGCGCGATGATGCGCCTGGGCCGCGAGTGCAACTCGACCGCGACGCCGCGATCGTCGATCGAGCGCGTTGCGGATGCGGATGGAAAAACGATGAACGCGGCGATGAGCGCGGCAAAGCGCAGGGCCGCGCCGCGCGGCCGGAATGCCACTCGAGCTAGCTCAGCGCGCCTTCCATGTAACGCATGAGCTTGGCGCTGGTCTGCCGCAGACGCGCCGAGAGCATGGTGACGAGCTTGACGAGGATTTTGGAACCGAGCTGCGGGCGCTCGAGGATGATCTTGGCCATGTTGTCGCGCGTGAGCACGCTGAAAGTCGTGGCCTGGGTGGTGCGGCACGTGGCGAAGCGCGGCTCGCCGTCGATCATCGACATCTCGCCGATCGTGGTGCCCGCGCCGACAGTGGTCATGTGCTGCTGCTCGCGCTGGAAGCCGCGCTTGAGAATGTCGACTTCGCCGCGCACGATGAGCAGCATGTAATCGCCGATGTCGCCTTCGCGGATGATCGTCTCGTTCGCCTGGGCCCGGTAGACGCCCATGTATTCCGCGAGCGCTTTGACGTCGTCGCGCGTGAACTCCGAGAACAGAGGCGCGCGTCCGAGCAGCGTCGAGAGCTCCTCGGCGACTTCAGCGCTGTCGGCGATGCGCTCGAAGCGGTGCAGTATGTCGGTTTCAGCCGGGAACTTCAGGTCGTCCTGCACCATCTTTCATCCCCCTGGGGAGCGTCCCCAGTTCTGTAGTGTAGCAGCCTCGCAGCGTCGCATGATCGGCGACGCCGCGCTGTCACTGCGCTTCGGCTTCGGCCTTGACGCGGCGTGCACGAACCGCTTCGGCGAGCTCGCTCAGCACGTCGAAGCTTTCTTCCCAGCCCAGGCAGCCGTCGGTGATGCTGACGCCGTACTGCAGCGCCTTGCCGGGAACCAGGTCCTGGCGCCCCGCAACGAGATGGCTCTCCATCATGACACCGAAGATGCGCGAGTCGCCGCCGCCGACCTGGCGCGCCACGTCGTGTCCGACGTCGACCTGCTTGCGCGGATCCTTGCTGCTGTTGCCGTGACTGAAGTCGATCATGACACGCGCGGGTATGCCGGCTTCAGCGAGCCCTTTGGCCGCGGCCGCGACGCTGTCGGTGTCGTAGTTGGGCTGCTTGCCGCCGCGCAGGATGACGTGGCAGTCCTCGTTGCCGGTGGTCGAGACGATCGCCGAGTGTCCGCCCTTGGTGACCGACAGGAAGTGGTGCGGCGCCTGCGCCGCGCGGATCGCGTCGACCGCGATCCTGATGTTGCCGTCGGTGCCGTTCTTGAATCCGACCGGGCACGACAGGCCCGACGCGAGCTCGCGGTGGACCTGGCTTTCGGTCGTGCGCGCGCCGATCGCGCCCCACGCGACGAGGTCGCCGATGTACTGCGGCGTGATCATGTCGAGGAATTCGCAGCCGACCGGAACGCCGCTCCCGTTGAGGTCGAGCAGCAGGCGTCGGGCGATGCGGAGCCCCTCGTTGATGCTGAAGCTGCCGTCGAGATTCGGGTCGTTGATGAGGCCTTTCCAGCCCACCGTGGTGCGCGGCTTCTCGAAGTACACGCGCATGACAAGGATGAGCTCGCGCGAGAACTTCGCGCGGGCGTCGGCGAGCTTTGCCGCATAGTCCTTGGCGGCAGCCACGTCGTGGATCGAGCACGGGCCCGCGATCACCACGAGTCGATCGTCCGCGCCGTGCAGCACGCGATGGATCTGCTGGCGTGCCTCGACCACGGTTTTCGCAGCCGCGTCGTTGATGCCGAATTCGCGCAGGACATGCGACGGCGGCACCAGCTCCTTGATTTCCTTGATCCTCACATCGTCGGTCTTATAATGCATGCTGCGTCCAAACCATTGAATCCATGGATTATACCCGCGAGTGCTCGGCGCTGCCTACTCGCGGCGCGCGCACGCAGCTTCAGCGGCTCCAGCGCGTGAACGAGCCCCTGGCCTCAGCGGTCCTGCGCTTCGCACCACTCGCGCCATGCGCCGCGAACCGACGCTTCGAGTTTGCGCGTAAAGCCGGCGTGGTCGAGCAGCGGCGAGGCGCGGAGCCGCGTTCTCAACGAGCTTCGCAGCGCGCGCCGACGCTCAGGGTTGCGTGCGAGCGTCACCGCCGCATCGACGTACGCCTCGGGTGACTGGGCGACCAGATCGCCGAGGCCCGCGGCTGTGAGCAGCGTCGCGCCCACCCGCGACATGTGCGCCTCGCCCGCGAGGGTCACCACGGGCACGCCCATCCACAGCGCTTCGCACGTGGTCGTGGTGCCGTTGTATGGGAAGGTGTCGAGCGCGATGTCGGCGCGTCCGTAAAGGTCGAGGTGTGCGGAGCGGTCTTCGACCCACGTGACGAGCTCGATGCGCGCGCCGTCGATGCCGTGCGCGGCGAAAGACTCGCGCACGCGTTGCACCGTAGGCTCGTGCTTCAAGAGCCCGGCTTTCATGAGCAGCCGCGAGCCCGGAAGCTCGCGCAGGATGCGCGCCCACATGGCGATCATGGGCGCGTTCACTTTCTCGAGCAGGTTGAACGAGCAGAACACGACGTCCTCCGGCGCCGTCTCGCGCAGCGTCACGGCGGGTGCGTCGAACGGCGGCTGATAGCACAGGAACAGCCC
>JAQGNC010000577.1 GCA_028292065.1 Betaproteobacteria bacterium | reverse complement strand
AGTCGAGATCCTGCACGTCGACCGGCAGGTGCGGCGCCGCCTGCGCGCCGTCGACGAGCACCGGCACACCGTGCTCGTGTGCGATCGCGATCATCTCCTTGACGGGGGTGATCGTGCCCAGCGCGTTCGAGACATGCGTCACGCCCACGAACTTCGTCTTCGCGTTGAAGAGCCGCTTGTACTCTTCGATGTCGACCTCACCGTGGTCGTTGATCGGCACGACGCGGATCTTCGCGCCTTTTTCGTCGGCGACCATCTGCCACGGCACGATGTTGGAATGGTGCTCGAGCGTCGTCAGGATGATCTCGTCGCCTTCCCTGAAGAACTTGCGGCCGTAGCCGTGCGCGACGAGATTGATGCCGTCGGTCGTGCCGCTCGTGAAGATGACCGCGTGCTCGTCGGGTGCGTTGATGAAGCGCTGCGCCTTGCGGCGCGCGGCCTCGTATTCCGCGGTTGCTTTCTCGGACAGGTAATGCACCGCGCGGTGGATGTTCGCGTGCTCGCTCGTCTGGTATTTCACCCAGCGGTCGATGACCGGCTGCGGCATCTGGCTCGACGCGGCGTTGTCGAGGAAGACGAGCGGGTGATCGTTCACGTGCAAGCCGAGGATAGGAAAATCCTCACGTATGCGCTCGACGTCGAGCGCGCGTGAATTCAGGACTGCGGAATCGATGGCGCTCATCGAGGTCTCTCGTTATGCGGCGGCGCCGGTCTGCGCCATCACCACGCGCTCCAGGCGCTGCACCATGGACGGGACCGGGATGCGTTCGATGATCGACGCGCCGAAAGCGTAGGTGAGCAGATTGCGCGCGGCCTGGTCGGGAAGACCGCGGCTGCGAAGATAGAAAAGCTGGTCGGCGTCGAGCTGGCCGACGGTCGCGCCGTGGGCGCATTTCACGTCGTCGGCGAAGATCTCGAGCTGCGGCTTGGTGTCGACCGTGGCTTTATCCGACAGCAGCAGGTTGCGGCTTTGCTGCGACGAATCGGTGAGCTGCGCGCCCGGCCGCACGAAAATCTTGCCGTTGAACACCGCGTGCGCGGCGCCGCCGACGATCGTCTTGTGCAGTTGCACGCTGCGCCCGTTCGGGTGAGCGTGATCGATCAGCGTGTGGGTGTCGGCGAGCTGGCGCTCCGCGATCAGTGCCAGGCCGTCGATCTGCGAGAACGCGCCTTCGCCGTTCAGCGCGACGTTCAGGTCGTAGCGCGACAGGCGCGCGCCGAGACTGATCGCCTGCGTCGTATACGACGCGTCTTTCTCGATGCTGACCGCGCACGTGGCGATGTGAAACGCGCGCCCGCTTTCGGCCTGGAGCTTCACGTGGTGCAGGCGCGCGTTCGGCGCGACGCTCACTTCGGTCACGCTGTTCGTCAGGTAAGGCTCCTGCGACACCGCCTGGTATTCCTCGATGATGGTACACGCGGCACCGCTTTCGACGACCACGATACAGCGCGGATTCGATGCCGTGCCCGGTTGCGTCGAGAGATGCAGGATGTGCACCGGCTTTTCGCACGCGGTGTTTTTCGGCACGATGACGACCGCGGCGTCGCGCAGGTGCGCGGTGTTGAGCGCGACGAAGACGTTCTGCTCGAAACCCGCGAGGCGCGCCAGATGCGGCTCGAGCCGGGCGGCGTGGGTCTCGAGCGCTTGGGCCAGCGGCGCGACTCGCGCGCCGCAAGGATCGGCGGCAACGACCGACAGTTCGGGGACGTAAAGGCCGTCGACGAAGACGAGGCGCGCACCGGCTTCGGGTACGACATACGCGCGGATCGCGTCGGCCGCGAGCGTTCCCGCGGCGGCACTGCGCAACGGGAGGCGAGTGAGCGGCGCGAGATCGGTGAAACGCCACTCTTCGTCGCGTGTCGTCGGGACCGAGAGCGCGTTCGCGCGTTCGAGCGCCGCGCCGCGCCGCTCGTTCAGCCACGCGTACGGCGTTCCGGGCAGCTCGCGAGTGCCGCTCAGCAGCGCCTCGATATAGGGATGGACTGCAGTGGTCATGGCTCTTTACGCCGCCGTCGTCGCGCCGGCCGCCTGGGCGGATTTATTCGCGCGATCTTCTTCGACCACCCAGTCGTAACCGCGGCTCTCGAGCTCGAGCGCGAGCTCCTTGCCGCCGGTCTTGATGAGGCGTCCTCCTTCCATGACGTGCACGTAATCGGGAACGATGTAGTTCAGAAGCCGCTGGTAGTGCGTGACGAGCACGAAAGCGTTGTCCGGGCGCAGCAGGCTGTTCACCCCGTTCGCGACCACTCGCAGCGCGTCGATGTCGAGCCCAGAGTCGGTCTCGTCGAGGATAGAGAGCTTCGGCTCGAGCGTCGCGAGCTGGAGGATTTCGTTGCGCTTCTTTTCCCCGCCCGAGAAGCCTTCGTTCACGCTGCGGTCGAGGAACGCCGGGTCCATGTCGAGGAGCTTCATCCTGTCGCGGATGTAGTCGTCGAACTCAAGCGGGTCGAGCTCTTCCTTGCCGCGGGCGCCCTGCACCGTGTTGTAGGCGAGCCTGAGAAAGGCGCTGTTGCTCACACCGGGAATTTCGACGGGATACTGAAAGCCCAGGAAGATGCCCGCACGCGCGCGGTCCTCGGGCTCCATGCCGAGGAGGTCCGTGCCTTCGAAAGCGACCGTGCCCCCGGTGATTTCGTACGCGGGATGCCCCGCGAGCACCTTGGCGAACGTGCTCTTGCCCGAGCCGTTCGGCCCCATGATCGCGTGGATCTCGCCTTCGCGCACCGTGAGGTCCATGCCTTTCAGAATCGGCACCCCCGCCACGTTCGCGGTGAGCCCGCGCACGTCGAGGATCGCCTTGCCTTGTTCGTTTTTCATCCCACACTGCCTTCGAGCTTGAGGCCTAGGAGCTTGGTCGCCTCGACCGCGAACTCCATCGGTAATTGCTGGAACACTTCCTTGCAGAAGCCGTTGATGATCATCGATACCGCTTCCTCGGCGCCGATGCCGCGGCTTCGGAAATAGAAGAGCTGGTCCTCGCCGATCTTGGAGGTCGTCGCTTCGTGCTCGACCTTCGCCGTCGGATTGTTCACCTGGATGTACGGGAAGGTGTTCGCCGAGCACTTCTGGCCGATCAGCATCGAGTCGCACTGCGAGTAATTGCGAGCACCTGCAGCCTTGGGCCCGATCTTCACCAGGCCGCGATAGCTGTTGTTCGAGCGTCCGGCCGAGATCCCTTTGCTGATGATCGTGCTGCGGGTGTTCTTCCCGAGGTGGATCATCTTGGTCCCGGTGTCGGCCTGCTGCATGTGATTCGTCAGCGCGACCGAATAGAACTCGCCGATCGAGTTGTCGCCGAGCAGCACGCACGACGGGTACTTCCACGTGATCGCCGAGCCGGTCTCGACCTGGGTCCACGAAATCTTGGAATTGGCGCCTTTGCACAGCCCGCGCTTGGTCACGAAGTTATAGATCCCGCCGACGCCGTTCTCGTCGCCGGCGTACCAGTTCTGCACGGTCGAGTATTTGATGTCGGCGTCGTCGAGCGCCACGAGCTCGACCACCGCGGCGTGGAGCTGGTTGGTATCGAACCTCGGGGCGGTGCAGCCTTCGAGGTAGGACACCGCGGCGCGCTCTTCGGCGACGATCAGGGTGCGCTCGAACTGGCCCGACTGTTCGGTGTTGATGCGGAAATAAGTCGAAAGCTCCATGGGCGACTTCACCCCTTTCGGGATGAACACGAAGGAGCCGTCGGTGAACACCGCGGAATTGAGCGCAGCGTAGTAGTTGTCGCCGGGAGGCACGACGCTGCCGAGATATTTCTTGATG
>JAQGNC010000570.1 GCA_028292065.1 Betaproteobacteria bacterium | reverse complement strand
GACGACGCGGCGCGACCCGAAGTCGATGCTGAGATCCTTCACTTCGAGGCGCGTCGACCCGGCGTCCGCTGATCCTGGCGCCATTACTCGGCGCCTTCCTGCAGCACTTTGCGCGGATCGAGCGCGTCGCGCAGCGCGTCGCCGACGAGCACGAGGAGCAGCAGCATGACGACCAGCGCACCGAAAGTCGTGAACGAGATCCACCACGCGTAGAGGTTTTCCTTGCCCTGGCTCAGGAGCTCGCCGAGGCTCGGCGTTCCCGCCGGCACGCCGAGGCCGAGGAAGTCGAGGCTCGTCAGCGCGCCGATCGCGCCCGCGAGCTCGAACGGGATCAGGGTCACGACCGGCGTCAGGCTGTTGGGGAGGATGTGGCGCAGCATGATCGTCCGGTTGCTCTGTCCGAGCGCCCGCGCCGCGCGCACGTAATCGAGGGTGCGGTTCTTCAGGAACTCGGCGCGCACGTATGCGGCGATGCCGAGCCAGCCGAAAATCGACAGGAGGCCCACGAGCAGCCAGAAATTGGGCGAGAAGAGCGACGACAGGATGATCAGCATGTACAGGATCGGCATCGAGCTCCAGATCTCGGTGAAACGCTCCATCGCGATGTCGGTCCATCCGGCGAAGTAACCCTGGATCGAGCCGTAGAGCACGCCCAGCACGGTGTACAGCGCCGCGACGAGCAGCGCGAAGAACACCGACAGGCGAAAGCCGTAGAGCAGCCTCGCGAGGATGTCGCGGCCGCGGTCGTCGGTGCCCAGATAGTTCTGCGCGCTCGGCGCGGCCGGATTCGGCTCCTTCGCGAAATAGTTGATCGTCGTGTAGTGATACGGGTTCGGCGCGTAGAGCGCGAAGTTTCCCGGCTTCGCCAGGTTGCCGCGGATGAACGGATCGAGATAGTCGGCCGGCGTGGGAAAATCGCCGCCGAAGGTGGTCTCGGGCAGGGTCTGGACGATCGGAAAATACCAGCGGCCCTCGAAGCGAACGACGAGCGGTTTGTCGTTCGAGAGCACTTCGGCGAACAGGCTCACGCCGAAAAGCGTGAGGAACAGGATGAGGCTCACATAGCCGAGGCGATTGCTGCGAAAGCGCCGCCACGCGCGGCGGCTGGGGCTCTGCGGCGAGGCCGCGAGCGGGGCGACGAGGGTGCCGCCGGCGACGATGACGGGAGGAGCGCTCACGCGGCTCAACCGAAGTACTTCACGCGCGGATCGACCCACACGTAGCTCAGATCGCGAACGAGTGTCGCTATCAGGCCGAGGAGCGCGAAGAGGAAAAGGCTGCCCATCACGACCGGATAATCGCGGCGGATCACCGATTCGTACGACAGCAGTCCGAGCCCGTCGAGCGAGAACAGGGTCTCGATCAGGATCGACCCGCTGAAAAACGCACCGACGAAAGCCGCGGGAAAACCGGTCATGATCGGGATCAGGGCGTTGCGGAAGACGTGGTGCGTGAGCACCTTGCGCTCGTTCACGCCTTTGGCCCTCGCGGTGAGCACGTACTGCTTGCGGATCTCTTCGAGCACCGAGTTCTTGGTCATGATCGTGATGACGGCAAAGCTGCCGAGGACGAGCGAGATGACGGGCAGCGCGATGTGCCGCAGGTAATCGGTCACCTTGCCCCAGACGCTGAGCTCCTCCCAGTTCATCGAGGTCAATCCGCGCAGCGGAAACCACTGGAAATACGTTCCGCCCGCGAAAAGCACGAGCAGCACGACCCCCATGACGAAGCTCGGGATCGCGTAGCCGAGGAGCACCACGAAAGTCGTCGCGGTGTCGAAGCGCGACCCGGCGCGCACGGCCTTCGCGATGCCGAGCGGTATGGCGATGAGATAGGTCAGCAGGAAAGTCCACATCCCGAGGGTGATCGACACCGGCAGCTTTTCGAGGATGAGCTGCCACACGTCCTTGTTGTGAAAAAAGCTTTTTCCCAGGTCGAGACGCGCGTACTGTCCGAGCATGTGCAGGAAACGCTCGGGGGCGGGCTTGTCGAAGCCGTAAAGCTTCCTGATCTCGTCGACTCGCTTCGCGTCGACGCCTTGCCGCCCGCGGTAACCGGTGGCCGCCGCGCCTTCGCCGGCGTCGCGTCCCTGTAGCTGCGCGACCATCTGCTCGACCGGGCCGCCCGGCACGAACTGGGTGATGACGAAGGTGATGAGCAGTATCCCGAGCAGGGTCGGGATCATCAGCAGCAGGCGCTTGAGGATGTAGGACCACATCAGCGATATTTCCTAGCGGTTTCCGGCTCTCACACGGGTCATTGCTGCTTCCTCCACCACGTGCTGACGACCCAGTCTTCGGGCCTGTAGTAGAGCGGCGCGACGGCGGGCTGCTCGAATTTCCCGGAGCGATACGACACGCGGTAAACGGCCGAGTAGTACTGGCGCACGACGTAGAAACCGTGAGTGAGCACGCGGTCCAGGGCGCGCAGGCTCGCGACGAGTTGCGGGCGCGTCGTGGCCGAGACGACGTGGTTGAGGAGCGCGTCGACCGCCGGGTCGCGCACCCCCAGCAGGTTGCCCGAGCCTTCGGTCTCGGCTGATTTCGAGCCGAAGCGGTCGACGAGCTCGCTCCCGGGCGAGTCGCTCCCCGGAATGCGGATGGTGAAGAAATCGAAATCGAAAACGTCGAGGCGTTTCTGGATGAGCGCGAAATCGGCCCTGCGCGACTGCGCCGCGATGCCGAGCCTCGCGAGCGCCTGGTAGTACGGCGCCGCGACGATCTCGGCACGGGCGTCGTTGACGAGATACTCGACGGTGAAAGGCTCGCCTTTGGCGTTGCGCAGGGCGCCGTCGCGGAAAGTCCAGCCGGCTTGCGCGAGCAGCTCGCGCGCGCGGCGCAGGTTGTCGCGCAGGCTGCCCGGCGGTTTCGTGGTCGGCGGCGGCGGGACCGGGTTCGTGAAGACCTTCGGCGAGAGCTTGTCGCGCAGCGGTTCGAGCAGCGCGAGCTCGTCCGGCCCGGGCAGACCCTTGGGCTCGAAATCGCTGCCGTTGAAGTAGCTGCGAACGCGCACGTGCGCGCTGTAATTCACCATCCGGTTGACCCACTCCCAGTCGAACGCGAGCTCGAGGGCCTCGCGAACGCGAGGGTCGCTGAACTTCTCCCGGCGGGTGTTGATGAGAAAGGCCTGGAAGTCCGCGGCATTCTTCGGCGTGAGCTCCGCTTTGATGAGCTCGCCCGACGTGAACTTCTTGCCGATGTACGAGCGCGCCCAGTCCTTCGCGGAGAACACCTGGATGTAGTCGAACTCGCCGGCCTTGAAGCCTTCGGTCTGCGCGGTGTTGTCCTTGTAGATCTTGTAGGTCACGCGGTCGAAATTGTAAGTGCCGCGGCGCACGTTCAGATTGCGCGCCCAGTACTTGGGATCGCGCTGATAGGTGATGTCGCGCCCGAAGCTCACGCGCCCGATGCGGTACGGTCCCGACGCGATCGGCGCCTCGGTGATGACCTGATCGAAGGCTTTGCCGGCACCCCACTCGCGGCTGAACACCGGCAGCCCGCCGACCAGCAGCGGCAGCTCGGCGCTGTCGGTCTTGAATTCGTAGCGGATCGTGAGCGGGCCGGTGACGACCGCGCGGCTCACGTCGGCGAGCACGACGCGGTATTGCGGATGCGCCTGCTTGCTGACCAGGGTGTCGAAGCTGTGCTTCACGTCGGCTGCGGTGACCGGTTTGCCGTTGTGGAAGCGCGCGAGGGGATTGATGCGAAACGTGGCCGAGAGGCGGTCCGCGGCGACTTCCACGTCCTCGGCGAGCAGCCCGTAAGCGGTCGTCGGCTCGTCGTAAGTGCCGGTCAGCAGCGACTCGAAAACCAGCCCGCCCAGGCCCGGTGCCGAGGTGCCTTTGAGGGTGAAAGGGTTGTATTTGTCGAAGCTCTGGATGCGCAGCGGCGGCACGAGCTCGATGTCGCCGCCTTTGGGCGCCGCGGGGTTCGCCCACTCGAAATGGCTGAAGCCCGGCGGATACTTGATGTCGCCGAACTGCGCGTAACCGTGGGCAGCCCAGGCGCCGGTGCTGCCCGCGACGCATGCGCAAAAGGCGATGACGCTGCGCACGCGGGCGAGCAGGGGACCGGGCATCAGGCGCCCGCGCCCTGCGGGTCGCGAGGCATCGAAGCGAGGAGCTTGCGGGTGTAGGGATGGCGCGGCTGCGCGTAAAGCGTGTCCGAATCCGCGATTTCGACCACTTCGCCTGCGTTCATCACCATGACCTCGTCGGCCATGTAGCGCACGACCGCGAGATCGTGAGAGATGAAGATGTAGCTCATGCCGTATTCGTCCTGTAGATCCTGGAGCAGGTTGAGCAGCTGCGCCTGCACCGACACGTCGAGCGCCGAAACCGATTCGTCGCAGATGAGGACGTCCGGCCGCATCGTCAGGCAGCGCGCGATCGCGATGCGCTGGCGCTGCCCGCCCGAGAACTCGTGAGGATACTTGAAGAACGAATCGCGAGGCAGCCCGACCCTGGCCAGCATCGCGAGCGCCAGCGCCTTGCGCTCGGCCGCGTTCGCACCGATGGCGTGTAGCTGCATCGGCTCGATCAGGATTTCGCCCGCGGTAAAGCGCGGGTTGAGCGACGCGTAGGGGTTCTGGAAAACGATCTGTATGCGCCGTTTGAGTGCGAGGTCCCGGTCGCGCCGCGACAGCAGGTCGCGGCCTTCGAACAGCACGACGCCGCCGGACGCGGCCTGCAGACGCATGAGCATGAGTGCGATCGTCGTCTTCCCCGACCCGGACTCGCCGACGATGCCGAGGGTCTTGCCCCTGGACAGGCGGAAAGACGCGTCCCTGACCACGCGCGACTCGTGCTTACCGAAAAGGCCTGCACGGCGATAGTAGCTTTTCGTGAGGTGCCGCGCTTCGAGGATGATGGTCTCGTCGCCGCGCAGGCCGCGGCCGCGCTCGCGCGCACGGTCAGCAGGGGACAGACCTGCGTTTCGGCTGTCGCGAAACGGCGGGCCGTCACCTGTCGCGAGGAAGTCATCGATGACCGGCAGCCTCGACGGCCGCGAGCGCAGGGGCGGGCGGCACGCGAGAAGCGCGCGGGTATAGGCGTCCTGCGGGGCGGCAAAGAGTTCGCGGGCGACTCCCTGCTCGCGAACCTCGCCGTCGCGCATCACGACGACGCGGTCCGCAATTTCGCCGACGAGGCGCAGATCGTGGGTGATGAAAAGCACCGCCATGTGGCGGCGGCGCTGGAGTGCGGCGATGAGCTCGAGGATCTGCTTTTGCACCGTCACGTCGAGCGCGGTCGTCGGTTCGTCCGCGATCAGGAGCGCGGGCTCGCACGCGATCGCCATCGCGATCATGACGCGCTGCTGCTGCCCGCCGGAAAGCTCGTGCGGATACGCGTCGATCCGTGCGTGAGGCTCCGGCATGCCGACTTCGTCCAGGCGCTCGATCGCGCGTGCACGCGCCGCTCGCCGCGAGAGACCCAGGTGTCGGGTCAGGCTTTCGACGAGCTGGAAACCGATCGTGAACACCGGATTGAGCGAGCTCATCGGCTCCTGGAAAACCATGGAGATCTCGCGCCCGCGCAGCGCGCGCATCTCGGCCGCGGCGAGGCCCAGCAGCTCGCGGCCTGCGAAGACGACGCGGCTTTGCGCATCGACCTGCGCGTTGTGCGGCAGCAATCCGAGCACCGCGAGCGCGCTGACCGACTTGCCGCTCCCGGATTCGCCGACCAGCGCGACGGTGCTGCCGGCGGGCACGTCGAAGCTCACGCGTCTCACCGCGGGCTGATGCGTCCCATTCTCGGCGCGAAAGGCGACCGAAAGGTCGCGAACGCGAAGCAGTGGCTCCGCAGTCTGCGCGCCCGTCATTTGAGCCTGGGGTCGAGCGCGTCGCGCAAGGCGTCGGTAAACAGGCTGAAGCTCGTGACGAGCACCGCCATCGCCGCGGTCGCCGCGGCGAGTTGCCACCATTTGCCGATGAGGAGCTCGTTCTGCGCTTCG
>JAQGNC010000482.1 GCA_028292065.1 Betaproteobacteria bacterium | reverse complement strand
CGGTGAGCACGTTGTCGGGGCTGGAGACGCGCAGGCGCTCGATACGCCAGTCGCGATCCTGGTTGACCGCGTTGAGCTCGAGCCGGCCGAGCTGTTTCTGGCCGAGCTGGAACTGCTCGACGATGATGTCGAGCGCCGGAAGCTCGGGCGCAGGCGCGCCGGCCGCTTTGATCGCGGGGCCGGGCGGTTTCGGTTCCCCGGCGGGCAGCGTCAGACGCTTGAGGCGGGCGGTCAGGCGTCCCTTGCCTTCGCCGCGCCACATCGCGCCGCCTTCGATCTCGCGCCCCCCGAGCGTGACCTGCGTGACGCCGTTCTGGGTCCACGCGCTCACGCCGAGGTCGTTGAAACGGCGCCCGAAGAAATGCGCCTGCGCGAGCTTCACGTCGGCGCCCGCGATCGAATAGCCCGAATCGCCGCCCCCTTCACCGCCGCCGCGGCTGAACGCGAGCCACTCGTCGAGATCGACCGTTTTCAGGCCGCCGCGTATCCACACCCCCGGCCGGTCGGGCTCGCCGGCCTCGCCGCCGCCGAGGCGCACGATGCCGCGCTCGACGACTGTCTGCTTCCCGTCGCTGCGGCGCGCGAGCTCCGCGGTGACGACGTCGCCGTAAGCGAAGGAGAGGCGATCCTGCTGCGCGTTGATGAAGCGTCTTTCGATGCGCAGCGGCACGGTCTCGGCGGCCGCTTTCGCGAAAGGCGCGGGAAGGCTCGAGCTGATGCCCTGCAGGCTCGACTCGATGACGAGGTCGGGGATTTTCTTGCGCAGGGTGAGCACGCCTTTCCAGTCGGTCGCGCCTTTCAACTGCTGCATCCACGCGGGGCCGCCGGCTTTGCGAACGTTTTCCGCGTTGATGCGTCCCTGCAGCGTGGCGCGCATCGTCGCATCGCGCGGGGCAGTAGCGGCGGTTATCGTCAGCGGCCCGCCGAGGAAGGTGCCCGACACCCCAGGCACCCGTACCGCGTTTTCGCTGAACTCGATCCGGCCGCTCGCCTGTTCCAGCGGCGGGAGGTCGCGCTCGACGACGACGTTGTTGTTGCTGAAGACGTAGGTTCCGGCGACTTTGGTCGACTCGGGCTCGCCGAGCGGAAACGTGAGCTTCAGCGCGAGCCGTCCCGTCCCCTGCGCCTGCATGCCGTCGGTGAAGTGATCGACCATCCCGCTGACCGGGCTCTTCGTCACGAACGCGAGGAAGTCCGCGGTCAGCCCTTCCGCCTCGCCCCGCAGCTCGAGCACCTCGGGGTGCGCCTTCATGTCCACGATCCCGCCGTGCACCGGCCCGAGCGTCACGCCACTCGTCGTTCCGCGGCGCGCGGTGAAATCGAGGCTGGACCCGCGAAACTGCAGGTCGCCTTCGATGTTTTCGATGCGCGGCCAGCGCTCGGCGTAGTCGAGCGTGCCGCCCGTCACTTTCGCGACCACCTGGAATATCCCGCGCGCGTCCTGCGGGAACGGAAAATCTTCCAGGCGCCCTTTGAGCCTGAAGCGCACGTCGTGCGATTCTCCGGCGAGCACCGCGCGCTCGAGCCACGCGCGGACTTTTTTGAGCTCGGTGATCGGGATGTATTTCGGCACCGCCCGCGCGTCCGCTCGCGACAGGCTCCCGGTCATGTCGACCTCGCCGCGGCCCGGCGGCGCGGTGCGATAGCTGCCGAAGAGCGTACCCGCCGCGTCGGCATTGGCGAAAGAGACATTGTTCAGACGCACGTCGACGCGGTCGCCGGCGTGAGTCCACGCGAGCTGGGCGGTGAGCGTGTCGAGCGCGAGCGGCGCGCCGAACACCGTCGGCAGGTCCAGGCTCGCTTCCTTGCCGTTCAGGTGCAGGGTCCCGCCTTTCTCGGTGCCGTCCACGCTGCCGCTCAGGCCCGCGAAGCCGGGCATCGTCTCCCAGTGCTCGACTGCGAGCGCTTCGAAGCGGCCTCGCACGCTGTAGCGCTGGGGCGCGGGAAGCTCGCCCTGCCACTTGAGCACCAGGTCGTGCACGCTGCCGCGAGGCGAATAGCCGATGAGCTGCGAGCGCACGTCCTCGTTGACCGGCAAGCGGTCCGCTAGCATGACCAGCGGCGCGAGCTCGAGGGCATTGGCCTGGAGCTCGCCGTTCTGAATGCCGGAACGGTCGGAGGTCACGCGCAGCAGGAAATCCGCCGGCGGCAAAGTCGCGCCGCCGCCGGTCAGCGCGAGCTTCGCCGTGGAGAATTCAAAGCCCGACGGCACGCGCCTCCACGCGAGGCGGCCTTTGAGCGCATCGAGCTCGAGCTCCGGCAGGTCTTCCCGCAGCCGCGTGCGCACGTCCGAGAGGCGCACGTCCGCGATGATTTCAGCGAGCTGGTGGTCGGTAAAAGTGAGCCAGCTGCGCACCGCGCCGCTGCCGCGAGCGAGCTCGACCGGGATGTCCACCCACGCGCTCCACGCCGCGAGGTCGGGCGAATCGAGCTGCATGAAGAGCTTTCCGTTCCAGTTCGAGACGACCTCGGCACTGTCGCCGCGGACATCTCCGCGGAGGTCGACCGGCCCCGCGAGATGCGCAGGCGGCACCGCACGCAGGCCGAAGCGATGGCGGCTGCCGCGGTTGACCATGTGCAGGTTCACCCCCGAGAGCTCGAGCGGTGGCGCCTGGCGCAGCTCGTCGGTCCACGCCACACGGGCATCGTGAACTTGCACGTCGGGCTGCTGCAGCAGCCATTCGGTGAAACCGCCGCCTTTGCGCTCCTTCATCTCGAGCTCGATCCCGGCGACCGACATCACCCCGCGCGCACCGCGGCGAACTTCCAGCGAAGGACGGTAGATGTCGAGCGCCTGGAAGTGCAGCGTGAACGCGGGAAGGGAACGCCACGCGAGCGTGCTCTCCACCCGCTCGAGGTCGAGCGCGCGCCGCCCGGCCTTGTCGTACACGCTCACGTCGGTGAGCTTCAGGTGCGGGCGCATGCCGTCCCAGTCCGCGGATATCGCGCCGATGGTGATGCGCAGGTTCGCTGCGCGGCTCACCGCGGCCGCGATGTCCTCGCGGTACTGTTCGATGTTGGGAAGAAACCAGTAGCGCAGCGACAGCACTACCGCCGCGCACGACAGCGCCGCGCCGATCAGGGTCCACGCAAAGGCGCGCGAGGTCCAGATGGAGCTTCTTCTCGCCCAGCCGAGCGCGGCCGCAAACGACACGTTTTTTGCCTGATATCCCGAAAAAATGCGATAGTCGAAGACGACTCGTGAATTGTACTCTTAGTGCTCGGCACTGCATGCAACCAGATAACGCGCCGGCACCCGCTGCCGGCGACCGCCGGGCGGAAATCCTCGACCGCGCCGCCCACTTCAGCCGTTACGTTCGCCGCCTGATCGCAGCCGACTCGGACCTCGTGCGCCGTGCGGAGTTCGATTCGGCGTGGAATCCGGACCGTATGCGAGCGCGCCTCGACGCGGCTGCGAGCGCAGGGGCGCCGCTTGCCCGCGCGGTGCGCGAGCTGCGCAAGGATGTGATGCTGACGCTGATCGCGCGCGACCTGTCGGGTGCGGCGGGGCTGCAGGAAGTCATCGCGACCTCCACCGCGCTCGCCGAGACCACGATCCAGGCGGCCACTGACCAGATCCATCGCGAGCTGGTCGAGCAATACGGCGAACCGCGCGGCGAATCGGGCGGCGATGCCGGCGGCGCCGTGCAGCAACTGCACGTCGTGGGCATGGGCAAGCTCGGCGGCGGCGAGCTCAACGTCTCCTCCGACATCGATCTCATCCTGCTCTATCCGGAGGAAGGCGAGACCGACGGCCCGCGCACGCTCAGCAATCACGAGTTCTTCATCCGGCTCGCGCGGAAGCTCTCGGCAGTGCTGTCCGAAATGACCGAGGACGGCTACGTCTTCCGCGTCGACCTGAGGTTGCGCCCCTACGGCGACGGCGGTCCGCTCGTGTCGAGCTTCGACATGCTCGAGAACTACCTCATCACCCAGGGGCGCGAGTGGGAGCGCTACGCGTGGATCAAAGGCCGCGTGCTCACGGGCGACCGCGGCGCCGAGCTGATGGACATGGTGCGGCCTTTCGTTTTCAGGCGTCACCTCGATTACAGCGCTTTCGAGTCGATGCGCGACCTGCACCGCCAGATCCGCATCGAAGTCGAGCGCCGCGACATCGCCGACAACATCAAGCTCGGCCCCGGCGGCATCCGCGAGATCGAGTTCATCGTGCAGCTTTTCCAGCTCATCCGCGGCGGGCGCGACGCCCCGCTGCGGCGCCAGCCGACCCTCGCGGTGCTGCCGCTGCTCGCCGAGCGCCGCCTGCTTACCCAGGAAGCGGTCGACGAGCTCACTTCGGCTTACGTCTTCCTCAGGAATCTCGAGCACCGCCTCCAGTATCTCGACGACCAGCAGACCCACGCGCTGCCGAAATCGGCCGAAGATCGCGAGCTCATCGCCGACAGCATGGGCTGCGCGGATTACGCCGCGCTGCGCTTGACGCTCGAGGCCCATCGCGACCGGGTGACGCGGCAGTTCAACGAGACTTTCGTCGCGTCGTCGCAGCAGCCCGACGCGCTCGCGCAGGCGTGGCACGACGCCGCGGGGGAAACCGAGGGCGCAGCGGTGCCGGACTCGCTCGCGAAGCTCGGCTTTGCGAATCCCGCCGAAGTACAGCGCCGGCTCGCCGCATTTCGCCAGGGCTCGCGTTATCGCCAGATGCCCGCGGGCAGCCAGGCGCGGCTCGCGCGCCTCATTCCGCTGACGCTCGCCGCCGCCGCCGCGCAGCCGAACCGCGACGCCGCGGCGCAGCGCATGGTCGAGCTGCTCGACAGCGTCAGCCGGCGCGAGTCCTACCTGGCGCTGCTCGAGCAGTACCCGCAGGCGCTCGCGCGCGTCGCCGAGCTGATGAGCGCGAGCCCGTGGGCGGCGCAGTACCTCACCCAGCACCCGATCCTGCTCGACGAATTGCTCGACACGCGCTCGCTCTACGACACGCCGGACTGGACGGCTCTCGCCGCGGCGCTGCGACGCGAGCTTTCCGATGCCGAAGGCGACGTCGAGAAGCAGATGGACCTCCTGCGCCATTTCAAGCACGTGCAGACGATCCGGCTGCTGGCGCAGGATCTCGCCGGGACCCTCCCGCTCGAAAAGCTGTCCGACCACCTGAGCGATCTCGCGAGCACGATACTGAAGATCGTCGTCGATCTGGCGTGGCAGGGCATCAAGCAGCGGCATCGCGAGACGCCGGCGTTTTCGGTCGTGGGCTACGGCAAGCTCGGCGGCAAGGAGCTCGGTTACGCCTCCGACCTCGACCTCGTGTTTCTCTACGCCGACCCCGCGCCCGAAGCGCCGGAGAACTACGCGCGGCTCGCGCGCCGGATCAATCACTGGCTGACGAGCATGACTTCCGCAGGCCTGCTGTACGAGACCGACCTGCGATTGCGTCCCGACGGCGCGAGCGGTCTCCTGGTGAGCACGGTCGACGCCTTTCGCGAATACCAGACGCTACACGCGTGGCCGTGGGAGCACCAGGCGCTCACGCGCGCGCGCTTCGTCGCGGGCGACGCTTCGATCGGGCGCGCCTTCGAAGCGATCCGCATCGCGATCCTGCGGCAGCCGCGGGACCTCGCGGCGCTCGAGGCGGCGGTGATCGAGATGCGCCGCAAGATGCTCGACGCCCATCCGAACGCGAGCGGCCTGTTCGACTTGAAGCACGACCCCGGCGGGATCATCGACGTCGAGTTCATCGTGCAATACCTGGTCCTCGGCTGCGCCCACGCGCACGAGGCGCTGACCGGCAACATCGGCAACCTGGCGCTGCTCAAGCT
>JAQGNC010000511.1 GCA_028292065.1 Betaproteobacteria bacterium | reverse complement strand
GTTTCGCCCGGTGGTCGCGGTACGTCAGGCAAGCGGCAGCGCTCAGGGTTCCCGCGTGGGTCCGACGATGGAGCAACCGGCATGCCGGGGAGCCGTCGCAGCCGCTGTGTCGCGCGGAGCGTCTGCTAAGATGCAGCGGCTACGAGCCCCGAGGTGATCCGATGAAACTGATGCGCTACAGCCGCCGTCACGAGCCTTCGGCACTGTCCCGCCTGGGCGTGCTCGTCGGCGGCGAGTTCGTCGCGGACCTCCGCGCGGGATACGCGCTGTACCTCGTCGACGAAGCGGGACATCCCAAAGGCCGCGAGCTCGCAGAGCTCTACATGCCGCCTTACATCACTCAGTTCCTGCACGGCGGCGAAGCGGCGTGGCGCGCGCTCGGCGACGCGTATTCGTATCTCGCGGGGCTGGTCGAAGCCTCGCCCGACGCGTCCGGGCTCGGCGGCGAGCAGCTTTTCATGCCGCTTGCGGAGTGCCGCCTGTACGCGCCGGTGCGGCCTTCCAAGCTCATCACCGTCGGCCACAACTACCCAGGCTATGCGCGTGCCACCAAGAGAGTCCCGGGCGAGCTCCCGGCCGCGTTCATGAAAAGCCTGTCCGCGGTGACCGGGCCCGAGCGCGACATCGTCAAGCCTCACGTGTGCAGCGACCTCGATTTCGAGACCGAGCTCGCGGTCGTGATCGGCAAGCGCTGCAAGCACGTGAGCGAAGCCGACGCGTACGGCGTGATCGCCGGCTACACCATCCTGAACGACGTCACCGCGCGAGACATCGTCGCGCGCGAGCGCCAGGGCGGCACCGTCCTGCTCGGCAAGACCTACGATACTTTCGCGCCGATGGGCCCGTGGCTCGTGACGCGCGAAGCGATACCCGACCCGATGCACCTGCGGATCCAGACGCGCGTGAACGGCGAAGCGCGCCAGGACGGCAACACCCACGACATGATCCACTCGATCCCGAAGCTCGTCGCCTACCTGTCGCAGATCAGCCTGCTTCCCGGAGACATCATCGCCACCGGATCACCGGGCGGCGGCGGCCTGTCGAACCCCGACTGGATGCTGCAGGCGGGCGACGTGGTAGAATGCGAGATCGAAGGTATCGGGGTCCTTCGCAACGGGGTGGTCGACGAACCCGAGAGTTGAACGTCAAAAGCAGGAAGCAAGCTAACCCACCCCCATCCCAACCTTCCCCCTGAGGGGGAAGGAGAGTTTGGCAGGCGCGGCTCGCGCCTGTAGTCCCCTCCCCCTCAGGGGGAGGGTTAGGGTGGGGGTGGGTTTGAACAAGACGAGGCGCGGGCGCGGCATGTTTGGTCTGGCGATCGCGAGCGGGCAATGACGTTGTCGCTTGGCGTCCTTGCTTTCTCCTTCGCGTCCTTGCCTCCTGCTTTTGACCTTACTCGAGCGGGGCAATCTTCAACTCGGACGCAAGCTGCTTCAGGCTCGCAGCCAGCGCAGCGGGCATGGGCACCCCGTTCCGCAGGTTGTCCGCGCGCTTGGCGTGGCTTTGCTCGCCCGGCAGCCAGACGCGGTCTACGCCCGGCAGGCGCTTCGATGCGCGCAGGTCGCGCACGAGCACGTCGACACTGCGCTTGAACTCCTCCACGCCGCCGAAAGCTTCGATCGAGATCGCCACGATCGCGTGACCCGTGTTGGTCGGCGTGGTGTCGTCGGCGTTGAAGTCGACCACGTCTTTCCCCATCGCGGCGCGGTTGAGCGTCCCCGCGAGCAACCCGATGATGAGCGCGAGCCCGTAGCCTTTGTAGTCCCCGATCGGCAGGAGGAAGCCTTCGTTCGCGCGCTTCGGATCGGTCAGCGGCTTGCCTTCACGGTCCATCATCCAGCCCACGGGCATCGTCTCGCCGCGTTGCGCTTTGGTTTTCACTTTGCCGTACGCCGCCACCGTGGTCGCCATGTCGAGGACGATCGGCGCTTCCTCGCCCGCGGGCACGCCCACTGCGAGCGGATTGGTCGAGAGCAGCATGTCGAGCCCGCCCCACGGCGGCAGATGGTTCGCGCTTCCCACTGCGAGATACAGCCCGATCATGTCGTGCTCCATCGGCATGCTCGCATACAGCGACGCCGGTCCCGCGTGGTTGCTCCACTGCGCGCCGACCCACGCCACACCCGCCGTTTTCGCTTTCTCGATCGCGATGTCGGTAGCGCGCTTCATCACCAGGTGGCCCATGCCGTTGTCGCCGTTCACCAGCGCCATCGCGGCCGCTTCGCGCTCGATGCGGATGTTCGGGCGCACGTTGACTGCGCCGCCTTTGATGCGCCGGATGTACTGCGGCAGGCGAAATACGCCGTGGCCTTCGGAGCCGTTCACGTCGGCGCGCGCCATGAGCTCGGCGATCGATCGCGCGTCCGCGGGCGGCACGTCGACCGCTTCGAACGCGCTCGCGATGAACTTTTCGAGATCGGAGGCTTTGATTCGTGCTGCTTCTGACATTTATTGATCCCTTTGTTATGAAAAGGTAGCGAGCGCTCGGGCAACGCTAGTCGATGCGGACGTTGTTGTCTCTGATGATTTTCTGCCAGCGCTTCGCCTCGGCTTGCACGAACGCGGTGAACTCCTCGGGCGACGCGCTGAGACTCACCGGGAGCTGACGCTTGCTCAAAGAGCCGTCGGCGTCGAGGTCCTTCATCGCGGCGAAGGTTTGCGCGTGGAGCTTCGCGAGGATCGGGCGCGGCGTTTTCGCCGGCGCGAACACGCCGTTCCAGTTCAGGCTGCCGATGCCGGGAAAACCCGCTTCGGCCATCGTGGGCACCTCGGCGAGCTCCGCGAGCCTCTGCTCCGCAGTGACCGCGTACGCCCTGATGCGCCCGTCCCTCACCGCGCCGATGTTGGACGCGACGTTCGACTCGGTGATGTGGATGTCGCCGCGTAGCATGGCGGAGAGCGTCTCACCCGCGCCTTTCGACGGCAGGTGCACCATCTTCACCCCCGCGGCCGCAGTGAGCGCGAGCATGTCGAGGTGTGAATACGAACCGAGCGGCGCCTGGAAGTTGAGCTGCCCCGGACGCTCTTTCGCGTACGCCATCGCTTCCCTGAGCGTCTTCGCCGGCAGCTTGGGACTGCCGAGGATGAAGTTCGGGATCGCAACGAGCTTCGTGACCGGCGCGAGATCGCGCAGCGCGTCGGCTTTGATGCGTTTCGCAAAGAGGAACGGGTTGATCGAGTTGGTCGAGATGTTGCCGACGAGCAGCGTATAGCCGTCCGGCTGCGACTGCGCCACGAGCTCGACCGCGATGTTGCCGGCGGCGCCGGTGCGGTTGTCGATGACGAGCTGCTGGCCGAGGCGCTTGCTCAGGTTCGGCTCGAGCACGCGGGCGATGATGTCAGTCGCACCGCCCGGTGCGAATGGCACCAGCAGGCGTATCGGCTTGGTCGGATAAGCCTGCTCTGCTCGCTGGGCGGCGTGCGCGCTCAGACCGAGTGCCAGCGCCACAGACGCGAATGCGAGCTTGTAGTTTTTCATCGCTCCTCCTCGGTTTAAAGCGTGAGGGGTGAGGCGCGAGGGGTGAGGCGGCAGTACCGCGAATGCCGCCGGCTACGCCAACGCGCGGCCGGATAAAGCGAGTTCCTGCAGCCTCTCGTCCACGCCTGACTCCTCACGCCTCACGCCTCACGCCTCACCCCTCACCCCTCACGCCTCACGCCTCACGCCTCACGCCCTTTTGAAACCATGCTCCTCCAGCTCCACCAGCGCCCCGAGGAAATCCTTCGGATGCACGAACGCGATGCGCTCGCCGTGCACGTTGTGCTGCGGCTTGCCGTCGCCGAGCACGCGCGCGCCGTTCGCCGCGAGCGACTGCGCAGTCGCATCGACGCTGTCGACCGCCAGGCAGAAGTGATGGATGCCGCCTTTCGGATTTTTCTCGAGGAACTTGGCGACGGGTGAGTCGGGTCGCGAAGGCTCCATGAGCTCCATGCGCGAATTTCCGAGCTCGACGTACGCGAGCCTCACACCCTGCTGCTCGTTCACCGCGATCTCTCCGATCTCGAGCCCGTACAACACTTTCAACTGCGCCGCCGCCTCGTCCAGGCTCGGCACGACGATCGAGACATGGCTGAAGCCGGTGATCATCCCTAGATCACCTTGGCTGAGCGCAGCTCTGCGATGCGCGCGTCGGACAGGTCGAGCACTTCGCGCAGGATCTGCTCGGTGTGCTGCCCCAGCGTCGGCGGCACGCGGCGGATCGAAGCCGGGGTATCGCTGAAGCGAAACGGGATGCCGAGCATCTTCACTTCTCCCGCGGTCGGGTGCTGCACGCTGCGCACCATCTCGCGCGCGACGGTATGAGGATCGCTCAAGGCCTGTGCCACGGTGTTGATGCGGCCGCAGGGAATCCCGGCGTCGGTCAATCTCGACAACCACGATTCCGCGCTTTCGGTGCGCAGGCGCTCGGAGATCGCCGCATCGAGCGATTCGCGGTTGGCGACGCGCTCCGGATTCTTCGAGTAACGCTTGTCGCTCGCCCATTCGGGTGCGCCCAGCAGCGCCGCGAATTTCGCGAACTGGCCGTCATTGCCGACCGCGACTGCGATCCGGTCATCGCTCGTCGGATAGGCGGTGTACGGCACGATGTTCGGGTGCCCGTTGCCGAAACGGCGCGCATCGCGTCCCGACACCAGGTGATTCGAAGCGACGTTCGCGAGCATCGCGAGGCTGGAATCGAAAAGCGAGACTTCGACGTGCTGCCCCTTGCCCGTCGCGTGCCGCGCCTGGAGCGCGGCGAGTATCGAGTTGCACGCGAGCATGCCGGTGCAGACGTCGACGATCGCCACGCCGTATTTCATCGGCTCGCCTTCGGGCTCGCCGCAGATGCTCATGAGCCCGGACTCGGCCTGGAGGATGAAGTCGTAGCCGGGAAGCCCGGCTTTGGGGCCGGTCGATCCGTAGCCGGTGATCGAGCAGCGGACGACCCGCGGCGCGTGCTTTTCGAGCCAGTCGTTGCCGAAACCCCATTTCTCGAGGGTGCCGACCTTGAAGTTCTCGACGACCACGTCGCACTGCGCGATCAGCTTCGCCAGGATGTCCTGCCCCGGCTTGACCGCCATGTTGAGCGTGATCGAGCGCTTGTTGCGATTGATCCCGAGGAAATACGCCGATTCCTTCTCGGCGAAAGGCGGGCCCCACGTGCGGGTGTCGTCGCCCGTCCCCGGAGGCTCGACCTTGATCACGTCCGCGCCCATGTCGCCGAGCATCATGGTGCATAAGGGACCGGCGAGGATGCGCGTGAGGTCGAGCACGCGCAGGCCTTCGAGGGCGCCGGGGCGGTGGTGGATAATCGTCTGATTGCTCATATCGTTGTAAACCCACCCCCACCCTAACCCTCCCCCTGAGGGGG
>JAQGNC010000506.1 GCA_028292065.1 Betaproteobacteria bacterium | reverse complement strand
GACGACGACCTCGGGCCGGAAGATCGCCTCGGCCGGCACGGTCGAGCGCCATCGACTCCGCTCGGCCCCCACCGCGCGCTGTGACGCGGTGGCGTCTGAAGTGGGGTCAGACCCCGTTTCGTTGGGGTCTGACCCCGGTTTTGCCTGGTTGGGGTCTGACCCCGGTTTGTTGGGGTCAGACCCCGGTTTGATCAGAGGCGACTGCACCGCCTGCTCATGCAGCGTATGCGAATACTCCCGCCACAGGTGCGCGAGCACGCCTTTCCTGAAGACCTGCCCGAGCTCGCCGGGTCCCTTGCCCTCGAGCACACGGAGCCTGCGCGTGGCGCTCGTGATGCGCCACGACACGACGAAAGACGGGATCACGAAAAAAAGCACGAACGCGATCGTGAGCACCGCGAGGATAACCGCGAATACGTAGATGTGCTGGGGGAGGTTCTCGAAAAGCTGGAGCGATGTGTTCATTGCGTCTGGTTCCCTGGCGCCGCGCGGGCCGTGCCGAATCGTACCTCAATGCGTCGCGGGCTCACTGATTCATCATGCTCACGTGCGCCGCGACGATGCGCCAGCCCTGCGGCATCTTCACCCACGCCTGGCTCTGCCGGCCGTGCTTGCCGTGACGCGTGAACTCGATGTTCGTCGTCGCGTAGTCGCGTCCGTAAGTCGTGACGACGCGTTTGGTCTCCTCGCGCGCGAGCGTGGCGGGGTCGCGCGCCGAGCGATAGCCGGCGATTGCCGCGTGACCGTAAAGGTTCTCGCCGGCGCCGTAGCGCAGCGTCAGCGGGTCGTCCCAGAAGAGCTCGTTGAGGACCGCGACGTCGTTCGAAACGATCGCGTCCTGGTAACGCTGGAAAGCTTCGGATACTTCAGCGAGCGCCTGCGGGTTGTTGATCTCCATGCGGTCTCCTCGAGTGCGTGCTGACAAAACAAGCTGGCCCCGTCGCACGCTTCGCGTGCTCTCCCCCTCAGGGGGAAGTTCGGGACGGGAATCCGTTTAAATTGCGCGACTTGTCCGGTAGTGCCGAGGGTAACACCGCGAAGTGGAAGCGCGAACCCGCTTGCGAGCGTCTCGGGATTGCTTCGTCGCTGCGCTCCTCGCAATGACAGCTGCAGCATTTGACCCGCCCTCCCCCGCCCCGGCATCATCGGCGGCCCGCACAAGCTGCCTACCGAAGGAGTCCGACATGCCGCGCATCGATCCGATCACGACCAAATCCGCAATGCCCGCCGAGCACCAGCACGTCGCGGATGCCGTTCTCGAAGTCTTCGGCCACATACGCGGGCCTTTCAGCATGCTGCTGCACAGCCCGGCACTCGCGCAGCAACTGCTTCCGATGGTTACCTTCGTGCGCCACGGCACGACCATCGAGCCGAACGTGCGCTTTGCCGCGATCCTCACCGCCGCTCGCGAGCACGATGCCAATTACGTCTGGGCCGCGCAGGTCGAGCAGGCGCACAAGAACGGCATACGCGAAGCGCTCATCGACCTCATCCGCGAGAAAGGCGATCCCGCCGCGCTGCCCGCCGACGAACGCGACGTCGTGAATTACGTGCGCCAGCTCGTGCGCACGCATCGCGTCGACGACGCGACGTTCGCGGCGATCAAGGACAAATACAGTCCGCAGTGGATCGTCGAACTCACCGCGACGGTGAGCTTCTTCGGCTTCGTCGCGCAGCTTTGCAATGCGCTGGAAGTGGCGCCGCCGGCGGGCGGAGACCGCTTTTAGGCGTCACGCGCGCGTCAAAAACCACCCCCACCCTGAAGGAGAGGGAATGTTTTTGTCATCCGCGCCGCGGATAACTCTCCTCCCTTGGGGATGGGTGTGGTTTTGAATAAAGGTGTAACCCCTACTGCGGCTGTATCCCGCCGGCCCTGATCACTTTCGCCCACTTCGCGGTCTCGGCTTTGATGTACGCGCCGAACTGCGGGGGCGCCATGTACTGCACGTCGACGCCGTAGCCTTCCATCTTCTTCTGCACGTCGGGTGACGCGAGCGCCTGCTGCACGTCCGCCGCGACCTTGTTCACGATGTTCCCGGAAACACCCGCAGGCGCGCACACGCCGTACCAGACCATCAGCTCGAAGCCGGGCACGGTCTCGGCGATCGCGGGCACTTCGGGCAGGCGCGCGCTGCGCTTCGCCGAAGTCACGCCGAGCGCGCGCAGCTTGCCGTTCCTGACGTTCTCCACGTGCGCGGGAAGATTCGTGACCTGCGCGTCCATGCGTCCTGCGAGCAGGTCGGTCACGACGAGCCCCACGCTCTTGTAAGGGACGTAGACCACGTCGATGCCGGTCAGCATCCGCAGCAGCTCCATCGACAGGTGCCCCGACTGGCCGATGCCCTGGCCGCCGTAGTTGAGCTTGCCGGGATTCGCTTTCGCGAGCGCGATCCATTCCTTCATGTTCTTCGCGGGGCTCGACGGGTGCACGACGAAGATGTTCGGCGTCGCGCCGACGTGCGCGACCGGCGCGATCTCACGCGTGAAGTCGTACGGCAGCTTCTTGTAGAGCGACGGGGCGACCGCGTCCGAGATCGGGCAGAAGAGCAGCGTGTAACCGTCGGCCGTCGCTTTCGCGGCGGCCGCGGTCGCAATGGTGTTGCCTGCGCCGGGGCGGTTCTCGACGATCACCGGCTGCGCCCAGATTTCGTTCAGCCGCGTCGCGAGCACGCGGCCGACGGCGTCGGTCGGGCCGCCCGCGGCCGGGCCCATGAGGAGGCGCACCGGCCGGGCGGGATAGACGGCGTCGGCTTTCGCCGGTCCCTGGGCGGCGAGAGCGCCTGCGCTGACGAAAACGCACGCGACGAGTGATGCAAGTGCAGCGATCTTCAATGGGGTTCCTTCAGGACGAGGACTTTCAGCGGCGGAACATTACCAGAACTCCTCGCACGCGGACCCGTCTGATCCGGGCATCATTCGGACTTCAACCCGCCCGAGCCGCTCAACATGTTCGAGTCATTCAACGCCAGTGTTCCCGAAATCCTGGTGCGCCTCCTCGCTGCCGGCATGATCGGCGGCCTCATCGGTTTCGAGCGGCGCGCGCATCACAAGGCCATCGGCATCGCCGGCATGGTGCTCGTCGCGATCGGCAGCACGACTTTCATGCTGCTCGCGATCCAGCTCTCGAAGACCGACCCGAGCGCGATCAGCAGGACGCTTCAGGGACTGCTATCCGGGATTGGTTTCCTCGGCGGCGCCGTGATCTTCAAGAGCGGCGGCGACGTGAGAGGCGTCAAAGCCGCCGCGGCGGTATGGATCACCGGCGCGATCGGCATGTCGATCGGCACGTCGCTGTGGTGGTTGGGCATCACGGTCGGCGCAGTGACGTTCGCCGTGATGTTCGTGTCGGACAGCTTCCCCGATCCTGAGCGGGAAGAAACCGAGCGAGCCGCGAAAGGCGCAGGTGCCGACGAGCGGTGACCCCCATGCGTTCGCGCGCAGCATGTGAACGCCCCTGACTTCCCTCCCTTTCAGGACGGCCAGGGTGCGGGCGGTTTCAGTGACCGCCGAGGACGTCCTCGATGGCCTTGTGCAAACCCTCGAACCCGAACGACACGTCGCATATGTTCCCGTTGAGGAATATCCCCGGCGTGCTCCGCACACCACTCTGTTTTCCGCTCTTGATGTGCTCGTCGATGTGCGGCCTGAAAACATCGTTGCGGGCTTCGTGGTCGAAGCGCGCGATGTCCAATCCGAGCTCGATGGCGTAGTGCCGCACGACATCGAACGTCGGCTCGAGCGTTCCCGCAAAAAGCATGTCATGCATGTGCCAGAACTGGCCTTGCGCGCCCGCCGCTTCCGCGGCCTCGGCGGCGGCGAACGCATGCGGATGCACTTCCACGAGCGGGAAATGCCGATAGACCAGTCGCACCTGCGGACTGAAATGATCGAGCATGAGCTTCAGCGCCGGCGCCGCCTGCTTTCAGCTCGGACACTCGAAGTCGCCGTACTCCACGAGCGTGACGCGCGCTGCGCCATCGCCTCTGACGTGATCGCGGTGCGAATCGACGCCGGCGGTAAGGGTGAAGCTCGGTGCGGAAGGTGTCATGTGAGTAGTCCTGGGCGATGAGACGAAGTCGATGTAACGATCCCGGCATCGTAGTCGACCTTCACGCGCGGCTCCAGCGCGGGAGACAATTTAACGCACGCACCTGGCGCACGCCTCGGCTCTACCGACCCCTATGCCGTCATTCTGGACCGCGCGCAGCGCGAGGTGATCCAGAATCCATTTTTTGTGGCGTGCTGTGGACGGCGTTCAAAAATG